>JBJTAZ010000070.1:0-12873 GCA_046091085.1 Nitrospiraceae bacterium | reverse complement strand
AGCCCTCGCCCGATGGGTTCGGGACCAGGCCGATCTGCGAGCCGGCCGGATCGGGAAACAGGGCTGGGTCAATCCCCTGAGCCGCGGCCTGCGCGATTTCTTCCGCCGTGAAGTAGGGGCGCAGGAAGCTGTCCGGTTCGGGAAAACGGCAGCAGACATCGCAACTCACACAGACCCGGCTGGGCACACACTGGGGGAACGACGTTGGGGAAAGCAGCGTGAGACGCTCGCGCCGGCGCTCGTGGTCCATAGCCGTTTCATGATACGCCCGCAGGGGGCGGCGGGGCAACGACCGTGGCGCGTTGGCGCAGGCGCACCAGCCGGCACGCGCCGCGCGCCCCACAGCCTGCGGCCCCTTGACTCGCCGGCTGCTTCTAGGGATACTTAATCCTCGTGGGTTCCGTGGCGAGGAGGTGTCTATGCCCGATCCGAGCCCGATCCGAGCCCGATCCGAGCCCGATCCGCCCGCAATACGATCCGCAGATGCTGCTCAACTCCCAGCCCGTGATCGTCACCGTCATTGAGCCGTCGTCGTACAAGGTCCAGTTCCAAAACCAAACGTCCCTGGCAAAATTCGGAGACATCTCCTCCCAGTCCTGCCACGAGAAAATCGCCGGCTGCCCCGCCCCCTGCAACTTCTGCAAGATGCCCGAAGCCCTAGCAACGGGCCGAATCACCTCGAGCGAAGTGCCGCTCCCCAACGACGAACACCTGCTCGTCCAATGGGCCAAGGCGGAAGCCCAGGACGGGCGGATCCATATCGTCGAGACCATCCTCGACATTACCGAGACGAAACGGCAACTCGCCCGCATCGGTCTGCTCAACCAACAGCTCGAACAGAACGTCCGGCAACTGCGGGAACTGTCCATCCGGGACGGGCTCACCGGACTCTACAACCACTCGTACTTTCGGGACTCGCTCGATCGCATGACGGCGCAAGCCAAGCGCTCAGGGAAGCCCTTGTCCTTGCTGTTCCTGGACCTGGACAATTTCAAGACCATCAACGATTCCTACGGGCACAGCGTCGGCGACCAGGTCTTACGGGCCATGGGACGCCTGCTCAGCAATCAGCTTCCCGCGCAGCTCCCGCCTGACGGGCACCGTCCGATCGTCCGCACCAGCGACCTGGCCGCCCGCTATGGCGGCGAGGAGTTCGCCGTGCTCCTGCCGGACACCGCGCTGGACGGAGCGCTGATCCTGGCCGAACACCTCCGCAAGCGGGTCGCCGCGCTGGCCTCCCACACTGAAGACCTGTCCTCCGCCTTGTCGAAGGTGTCCATTTCCTGCAGCATCGGCCTGGCTTGTTTTCCCCAACACGCGGACGCGCCGGCCGCACTGGTTGAAGCGGCAGACCAAGCCTTGTACGTCGCCAAAGGTGCGGGCAAAACCTGCGTCAAGGTCTACGAACCAGGAATGTCGATCGCGCAACCGGCTCCGCCGCCCCGCCGGCCGTGACCGGGCCGAGCCCGACGCTCGGCTATCCATCCAATTGCCAGCTCAATCGCCGCACAGGCAGCATCGAACGCATCAAGACGGCTCGACGGGCGCTCTTGTACAGGCCCAAGGGGCCATGTTACGATCACCCCGCTTTGCTCGTCGGTCCAGCAGCCTCACGGAGGATCGTTGGCACTCGCGCACAGTCACACCAGCCCGGACCTGCTCCATCGCTGCACGTTCATCCGCGAGGCGCTGGTTCGGGACGGCCTCTACGACGGGGCCGACGACGTCAAGCACGGGCCGATCGGACCCGCCGCCCAGCCGCCCGGGAGCCAGGGTGCCACGACCCGGTGGCGCATCACCCCCACGCCGTTCCCGCTCTCCCCGCAGGACGCAGACTTTCTCCGCACCCTGGGCCGGCAATTGCTGGCCTTCTACCGGGCGCTGAACCGCTTGTACCAGGAGAGCCTGCGCGGCGCGCAGCCGGCCTGGGTCGCCGGCTATTTGGACCAAGGCAAGCCTGAGTCGCTCGTCGCATACAGCCGCATGAAGCGGTTCCGCGACCTAACCCCTGCCGTCATCCGTCCGGACATCATTCCCACGGATGAGGGTATGGTCATCACCGAGTTGGATTCCGTGCCGGGCGGCATCGGCCTCACCGGCGCGCTGTCCCAGGCCTATGCCAACGCTCAGCCATCAGCCATCAGCCATCAGCTTTCAGAGATCGTCGGCGGCGCCGACGGGATGGTCCAGGGTTTTGCGCGGATGCTCCGGTCGCAGCTCGGCGACCGGTCCGGCTGCGTGGCCATCGTCGTGTCCGAGGAAGCCAAGGACTACCGGCCGGAAATGACCTGGATGGCGGCCCGGCTCCGGCAGCAGGGGCTCGAAGCCTATTGCCTGGAGCCGCGCGAACTGCGCTTTACCGAAGAGACCCTCCTGGCCGACGTCGAAGGACGGGCCCGCCCGATCGCATTGCTCTATCGGTTTTTTGAGCTCTTCGACCTTCAGAACATCCCCAAGGCCGAACTCATGATGTACAGCGCCAAAAAGGAGCGGGTGCTGGTCACCCCACCCTTCAAGCCGGTCATGGAAGAGAAGCTGGCCTTCGCGCTGTTCCACCATCCGATTCTGACCCCCTTCTGGCAGCGTGAGCTGGGCGAGGACTCCTACGGGTTGCTGGCGCAGCTCCTGCCGCGCTCCTGGCTTCTGGACCCAAGTCCCCTGCCTCCTGCGGCGGTCATTCCCGATCTCCGGATCGGCGGGCGAGCCGTCGCCGATTGGCGCGAGCTCGCCGGAGCCACGCAAAAAGACCGACGTTACGCGATCAAGCCCTCCGGGTTTTCGGAACTGGCCTGGGGCAGCCGGGGCGTGTCCGTGGGCCATGACCTGTCGCAATCGGAATGGGCCGCGGCCCTGGACAAGGCCTTGGCCTCCTTCCCCACCACGCCCTATATTGTGCAGGAATTTCACAAGGGCCGGCAGTTCGACCTGTCCTATTACGACCCACGCACCGAGGATCTGCTGCCCATGGCCGGCCGCGCCCGTCTGTCGCCCTATTACTTCGTGTCCGGCGACCAAGCCGAACTGGGCGGCGTCCTCGCCACCCTCTGCTCGCCGGAAAAGAAATTGATCCACGGAATGAAGGATGCCATCATGGCGCCCTGCGCGATCGCGCGCAGCGCCGATCGCGAGTTGTGAGTGCCGAGTGGTCCGTTTTACCTCAACACTAAACACTTATCACTGAACGCTCGATATGGCTTTGACCCTCTACCACGTCGACTGGTGCCCGGAATGCGAGGTCGTCCGCGAGAAGCTGGCCGAGTTGGGGCTTGCGTATGACGACGTGGTGGTGCCCGACGCCCGCCCCATGCGGCAACAAGTATTCGAGGTCTCGGGCCAACATTACGTGCCGGTGCTGAAAGACGAAGCGACGGTCCTGACGGAGACGCGGGACATCCTGGCGCATTTGGAGACACGGTACGGCAAGCCGCGCGTTGCCGACCGCTGACCAGCGCCGCCATATCAAGGGGTCGTGCATGGAAGCATGGAGACAGATCCTCGCGGACAGCATCGTCAAGCCCAAGGACCTGGCCGATCATTTGGGCGTAGATCCCAAAGAGATCGAAGCTGTCGTCGGCGACTATCCGATGCGCATCACCCCGACGGTCCTGGCCACGATCAAGGCCAAGGGGGACGCCATCTGGAAACAGGTGGTCCCGGACCAAGCCGAGATGGCCGACTTCGAGGCGCCGGACGATCCGCTCGAGGAAGACCTGATGAGCCCCGTGCCGCACCTCGTCCACCGCTACCCGGACCGGGTCCTGCTCATGGTGACCAATCAATGCCCCATCTACTGTCGCTTCTGCACCCGTAAACGCCTGGTCGGCAAACCGGGCTTTCTCAAGAAGGGCGAACTGGACCGGGCGATCGAGTACCTGCGCGCCCATACGGAGGTGCGCGACGTGATCCTGTCCGGCGGCGATCCGCTCCTGCTGCCCGACCAGTTGCTGGAGCGCATTTTGAAAGCCTTGCGGGGCATCCCGCATTTGGAATTGATCCGCTTGGGCTCCCGCGTGCCCGGCACCCTGCCCCAACGCATCACGCCGAGACTGTGCGAGATCGTCAAGAAGTATCACCCGATCTACATGAACCTGCACTTCAACCATCCGGATGAGCTGACGCCCGAGGTCAAAGAGGCCTGTGGTCGGCTGGCGGACGCCGGCGTGCCGCTGGGCGCGCAGACCGTCCTGCTCAAAGGCGTGAACGACGACCCGGAGGTCATGAAGCGCCTGGTGCACCAACTGCTGCTGGCCCGCGTGACGCCCGATTACCTCTCTCAGGCGGACCTGACCAAGGGTACCAACCACTTCCGCACGACGGTGGAAACCGGGATGGAGATCATCCGCGCCCTGCAAGGCCACACCAGCGGCATGGCCGTCCCGCACTTCGTCATCGACGCGCCGGGCGGCGGCGGCAAGATTCCGATCCTCCCGCCGGATTATCTGGTGCACCTGGATGACGAGGGAGCGGTGTTGAAGAACTACGAGGGGAAGACCTATCATTATCCCCAGCCGGACGCGGCGCTCTCCCATGCGGGCGCGCACCGGAACGGCGGAAACGGCCGGCCGAACGGCAAGCGGGAACTGCCCGTGCTCGGCACCCATCCGGCCATGAACGGGTGCGGCGACGGAGCCTTCGAGGACGCATGACCACGAGCGCCAAACGGAAGCGCCCCAGCCAGCCGAAACGGCACGGGATCCTGCCCTATCAGCGGCTCAAGCAACTGATCGCGCAGCAGGCCATCCGCGCGGAGGTCCCGATCCAGGAGCGGCAGATCCAACCGGCCAGCCTGGATTTGCGCCTGGGGCGGAAAGCCTACCGGCTGCTCAGCAGCTTTCTGCCGGAGCGGACGGACATCCAAAGCCGCTTGAGCCTGCGGCAGGGATCGGTGCAATCCTGGGGGCAGGAAGTCCTGGACTTCTACCAGTCTGACCTCGTGATGTACGAGATGGATCTGCGCGACGGGGCCATCCTCGAAAAAGGCCACGTGTATCTGGTGCCGTTGCTGGAAAGCCTCAATCTGCCCAAGCAGCTCCGCGCCAGGGCCAACCCCAAGAGCACGACCGGCCGTCTGGATGTCTTCACCCGCGTCATCACGGACCTCAACACCGGCTTCGACGAAATCCGCGCCGGCTACCAAGGCCCGATGTACTTGGAAATCGTCCCCCGCTCCTTCGCCATCAAGGTCCGCACCGGCCTGTCGTTGAACCAACTTCGCCTCATCCAGGGCCCCGCCACCCTGTCGGATCAAGGCATCCTCTCGCTGCACCGGACCGATCCCTTGCTCTATCACAATGTGTCGGACACGAAGCCTCTGACGGCGCGCGAGATCCGCACCGACCGGGGCCTCTTCCTGCGGGTGGACTTGCGGGGGCCGGATCCGGACCTCAAGACCCTCGGCTCCGAGGCCATCGTCGGGTATCGGGCCAAGAAGAACAGCCACGTGATCGACCTGTCCAAAGTCGGCCACTACGCGGCGCTGGACTTCTGGGAGCCGATCCGCCGCCACCGCAACGACAGCCTGCTGCTGGAGCCGGAAGAGTTTTACATTCTCGCGTCGAAGGAGCGGATTCGCGTGCCGCCCGGCTACGCCGCCGAGATGGTGGCCTACGAAGCGGCCTGCGGCGAACTGCGCACGCACTATGCCGGCTTCTTCGATCCGGGATTCGGTTACGGACGCGGCGAACTGCAGGGCACCCAGGTGGTGCTGGAAGTGCGGCCTCATGACGTCCCCTTCCAGATCTACGATGGACAAACCTTCTTCAAGGTTGTATATGAATCCATGCAGGAACTCCCCTCGCAAGTGTACGGCGCCGCACTAGGATCGTCCTATCAGCGGCAGGGCCTCACCCTCAGCAAGCATTTCAAGGCCTGACCATGCCGCCTGCCGATTCAGATCGCACCCCCGGCGAACCGTCGCCGCCGGAATCCAGCCGTCCGACCGGGTCTGCGTCCGGCCGGGACCAGGCCGCGCAGGAAGACCGCCAGTTCAACATCGCCCAGATGATGGTCGGCACGGCGATGATCTTCGTCGGCTTCCTGAACGTCCTGCTGTCGATCAGCGGCGGGTTCGAACTCGCCGGCGTCGTGCCGGCTCTCCTGTATTTTGCCGGCCTGGCCATCTGGGCCCATGCCACGATCGCCAACCTCACGGTGCGCTACATCGTGATGACCCTCTCCATCACCGTCGCGCTGGCCTTCCTGAGTTACGGCGAAATCCTCTTCTGGCACAAGCAACTGATCTTTTGGGGCACGATCCTGATGGTCGGCTACTTCATGTTCAAGACCGCCAAACCCGACTAAGGAGCGATGACGGTTACGGTCGTCATCCCGACCCTCAACGAGGAACAGGCCCTGCCGCAGACACTCGCCCAGACCCTCGCGTTGGCCTTCGACGAAGTGCTGGTGGTGGACGGGGGCAGCAACGACCGGACCTGCCAGATCGTGTCGTCCTTCAACCCCTCGGCCACCTTGCTCACCAGCCGGCCTGGCCGCGCCGTCCAAATGAACGCAGGCGCGGCGGCCGGCCGCGGGGACGTGCTGCTGTTTCTCCATGCCGACACCCGGTTGCCGGAAAACGCCAAGCACGCCATCGTCGGCGCCTTGCAAGAGCCGGATTGCCCCGGCGGCCGGTTCGATCTGCGCTTCGACCGGGACTGTCCCCTCAGCCGGCTGATCGCGTTCATGATCAACCTCCGCTCACGCGTGAGCGGCATCGCCACCGGCGACCAGGCCATCTTCGTCCGGCGCTCGGTCTTCGAACGGATGGGAGGCTTCGCGCCGATCCCGCTGATGGAGGATATAGACCTGACGCGCCGCCTCAATCGGATGGGGCCCATCGCCTGCCTCCGTGCCCGGGTCGTCACGTCGTTTCGACGCTGGGAAGCTCGCGGGCCGATCCGCACGATCCTGCTCATGTGGCTGCTCCGGTTCCTGTATTGGACCGGCGTCAGCCCGCACACACTGAGTCACTGGTACAGCCATGCGCGGTGACTTCCGAATTTTGAATTGTGAAGGTTGAGTTTTAAGTTATGGGCCATCAATTCAACGCGAAGAACTCAACATTCACAACTCGCGCTGCGCTCGTGATTTTCGGCAAGGCGCCGATTCCCGGCCAAGTCAAGACGCGCCTCTGTCCGCCCCTGACCGACGACGAAGCCGCCACGCTCCAGGGCAGTCTGGTGCTGGACGTGGTGGAGAAGGCCCGCGCCTCGGCCAAGTCGGGACAGTACGATTGCATCTTCGCCTGTGCTCCCTCCCGCGAGCATGTGTTCTTCAAAGTCTTGGAGGACCGGCAGGGGCTGCGCTTGCTGGATCAAGTCGGCGAGGACCTGGGCACCCGCATGGCTCGAGCGTTCCAGGACACATTCAACCAGGGCTACCAGCAGGTGGTCATCGTGGGGACGGACGTCCCCACCTTGCCGGCCTCATCGTTCGGCACAGCCTTTCGTCTGCTCAAGGACCACGACCTGGTCTTAGGGCCGGCGCTGGACGGTGGATATTATTTGATCGGCTTGCAGCGACCGGCGCCGGACTTGGTCACCGGGATGCCCTGGTCCACCGATCAGGTCCTGACTCTGACCAAGAAAAAGGCCGAGGGCCTGGGACTCAAGACGGCCCTGCTGCCCACCTATCGGGACCTGGACCGGCTGGAGGATTTGCAGGCGTTGATCGGCGAGGCCAAATCGGCGCCCAAGACCTTTTCTCCCCGCACCGCCGGCGTCCTACAGACGCTGGCGGACCGACTACGATCGAGAGCCTGAGCAGCAGACAGAGACGTCAGGAGGAACAGATGAGTCAACGAGTGGCGTTGATCACCGGCGGAGCACGCGGCATCGGACGCGCCATCGCGCTCGACTTGGCCGTCCAACAGTGGGCGGTGGCCATTTGCTACAGGACCAGCGAGAAGGAGGCAACCGAAACGGCCGCGGCAATCACGGAACGCGGCGGCCAACCACTCGCCATCCGCTGCGACGTCTCCGATCCCAAAGCCTGCGAGGCGCTCATCAAGCAAGTGGAGCAGACCTGGGATCACATAGACGCGCTGATCCACTGCGCCGGACCCTATCATCGCGTGAACCTGTTGGAGGAAACGGCGGCGGGCTGGGCCGAGATGTTCGACCACAATTTACACCCGGTCTTCTACCTGAGCCAGGCAGCCGCGCCTGGCATGAAGGCCCGCAAGTCCGGGCGGATTGTCACCTTCAGCATGGCCAACGCCGATCAAATGGTCGCGCAGCCGGAGGTCACCGCCCATTACATCGCCAAGGCCGGCGTGCTCATCCTGACCAAGACCCTGGCCAAGCTGTTGGCGCCGCACGGCATCACCGTCAATTCCGTCTCGCCGGGATTCATCGATTCGGGCAGCGCGCCTCCCGGCGAATTGGCCGGCGTAGTCAAACGCATCCCCGCCGGCTACGTCGGCGAAGTCAAAGACACAGTGGCCGCTGTGAAGTTTCTGCTCTCGGACGAAGCCCGCTACGTGAACGGCACGAACATCCACGTCAGCGGAGGATGGGGCATCTAAGGGTGAATGCAGCGCCTGGCTAGAAAACCCTAAGGCTTAGCCGAAGAGTTTTCCCTGTGACTGAACATCAGACCTGAGCTCAGGCCAAAGCTCGACAAACGATTCTGCGGAAACGCGTGCGAGTTCGCTCGGCTCGATCTTGTTTAAACCCCCGCCGTAAACCCGGCCTTCGCCGCGGAGCTCATGGCCGGTGACTTGACCGAGCAGAGCATGGACGGCTTCGGCACGGTCGGGATGCCGGCGCAGCATCTCCGAGAGGCTGTTCTGCGGATAGAGCATAAGATAGAGATTAGTTCCAATCGCTTTCGACCGGTTCCAGATGAAACGAAACGGCTGCTTGTTGTCAGAACCACGGCCCATGTATGTACAGAGGAACGGTGTGGGTTCTCGCTGTTCCTGCTTGTACCACGGCCTGCGCTTGCCGATCAGATAGCCGTCCATGATGCCAAGGGCCTGGGCAGTTTGTAGATAAGTCCAAAGAGCCGGGTGCTTGGCCTCGACCATCGGCTCTGGCAGGTCGCAATCAATCACGCACAATTGGCGGTCGATGAGTGGGTAGCCGTCACCGGCAGCATCGACGATCGTGGTCTTGAGGTAGCGCGGACCGGGAAGGATCGGGCGGAGATACTTGCCCGGAAGACCGCGACTCTTCGCGTCCATGCGGTCGAGGACAAAGAACTTATTGCAGCCGGTGACGATACCCCGCTGTATGCGGAAGAAGTCACCAAGTGTCGCGCCTTTGCCATCACTAAGCGTGCGCCGGTCATTCTTTGCATGACTGGGGTATACGGTCCACTTGCGAGACTCGCGCAATCGTTCACGCGGGATGAACTCGCGGGCGTGCGGCTCGGCCAGAGTGCCGCCGAAGGTGAACTCGACGGCATGGGCAGCGGCGGGTAACGTTTTGCGGAGCACCAGCACGACCGACGACACAAGGGCGTCGCCGACCTGAACATCGTCAGGGTCGAAGCGATGCGCACGGAGAAGCGTCACTTTGTCCGTGAGATAGCCCTTGAGAGCCATACCGTAGTTGACATCCATGAACTCCGACGGAATGAGCCAAGCAGCAATCCCGTCATCCTCCATCCACTCCGTAGCAAGGAGCAGGAAATAGACATATAGACCCGCAAGGCCATTGACCTCAACACCGGTCACCTTGAACGCAAGGCGCTGTAGACGTTCTTTGCCCTCGCGGTCCATGTGGTGATGGCGGACATAGGGCGGGTTTGCCAAGACAACGTTTGGCGCAGCCGGGCACGAGCCGTTGGTAACGATGCGAGTGAAGTCGCCGCGCACCACATCGAGCCCGGCATCGGCCCACAGCTCGCGGGCAGCATCGGCGAACGCAGGATCGAGCTCGATCCCTACGGCGCTCTTCATTCTCTTGGAGCCAAAAACGGTAAGCGCCGCTGAGAAAAAACTACCCGAGCCGATCGAAGGATCGGCGAAGCGAATCTCGCTCTTGCGCCGGTCGATGAGGAGCGATTCGACATACCGGGCAATATCGACAGCGAGTGCATTTGGCGTGGCGAACTGGCCGAGACGATTTCGCTCCGCTGTCGACTTACGCGTATCGATATCCGCCTGCATCGCTTGGCGACGAGCTTCGATCGGGTTGTATTGGTGCACAATCATGCAGTTCAAAGCCCCAGCTTCACAAGGTCTCCGATGCGATGCTCCCAGACCCAATCTATGCCCTCGGCAGCTTCATAGCCCAAGTAGTCACTGCCAAAGTAACCACAGAGGAACAGCACGAACGGGATAGCTTCGCCGTAGGCCGCTTGAAGCTGGCGGACCTTGGTAGCCTCTTCTTTGCGCCGCTTGTTGGTGTTGGTGAAGTCGCCCGCCGACTTGGCTTCGATCAAAACGGGCAGCCGGTCCTTGCGTGGCTTCTTGGGTTGGATTACGACATCAACCGGAATGTTCACCTTGAGCGCCTTGCCGGCCGCGAGGTTCATGCGGAATGTGTACGTTCCGGCTTCCATCTCGTCCAACGGCTTCCCGCTGGGATGGCCTTGCTTCCGATAACCTCGGGCGTTCAACCAATCGCCGACGAGCTTTAGCTGTCGCTGTTCCTGAGCGTTGCGGACGATCGGGTTCGCCACTGCACTGCACAGACGGTCGGCGACGATGGTTGACGCTCGCTCGCGCTCGTGACCGGTCGGGCTGTTCGCAGCCGCCAGCCACGGGAAGATATCGCGGTCCAGCAGCTTTGAAATGATTCGGCACAGCTTGGTCAACTCCGTATCCAATTCGACGGCGCTCATCTTTGTCGGAAGCTTACCGTCTTCCATTCGACCGACAAGATTCTTGCTCGCGTCAGCCAAGCCGATCAAGCGGTCCACAGCCAACGGCGAGGCCGTACACATCCGAAGGGTTGACAGTGCGCTCGGATTACCCTTGAGCGTGGCAGCGTCAATGCTGCGTAGGTCACGCGTGGCGATGAGCGCGGCCTTGACGTGCCGGGTAGTATTCACGCGTGTCGAGCGGAAGGCCTCGGGTGCAAAGCGCATGAACCATTGATTAAACTGGTCAACGGAAGCCGCGATATCGGCCTTCCAGAGGTGTGGCTTATCGGAGTTGATGCGCCTGGGTTTCATGAGTTCGATTCGTTCAAAATTACTGGTGCTTCGATTGTCTCGGTTATCGTCATGGGGTGCCGAACTATTGAGTAGCTTGGGCAGCTATCTCCATCAACGAGAACCCCGGTTGCGGAAAATCCTATGAGCTTTTGCAACGCTTGGCAAGGAGTTTTTCGATGGTTCTGAACGGCATGCACCTGCTTCAAGGCAGGGACGGAGCCGTAATCGCTCTGGCACTCCGATAAAGGCTATCCGGCGAGGTGAGCCTCGGAGCGCTCACCTCGCCACCCACCATCTTTCTACAGAGCCACTGCCAACGTCAAAAAACAACGAGGGCGGCTGTCGTGCTCTATACTGCGCGCGTGGGACGAGCACTTTCCGAAGTGCGGGTTCCGCGAGCACAAGAGCATGACAGCCGCCCTCGCTATGACGGAAAAACCGATCTATTTGCCGAAGGCCGCTTTGATCAGCGGCTCGACCTCGCCCTTCGCTTCCATCGGATCGAGGATGTCGGTGTCCCCGTAGAATTGGCCGTTGATGAAGACCTTCGGCAAAGTCGGCCAGTTCGTCATCTTGGAGAGCGCCTCGAGCTTGGCCGGATTCTGAAGCACGTCCACCACTTCAAAGGGGAACCCGTACTTCTCGAAAAACTGCACGGTCTCCCTGGTGAAGCCGCACATGGGCATCTGCTTGGTGCCCTTCCCGTAGATCAGGATCTTGTGCTGCTTGATTTCCGCCTGAATCTCGTCGTCTATCGGATTACCCATGATTGTTCCTCCCAGCTATCGGCCCTTGGATTTTATGTCCCATCCGGCGTGTCGGCTTTCAGTTCCAGCGCGTGGATACGCCCGTCCTTCATCGGCTCATCCAGCGCCTGATAGATCATCCGATGCCGGTCCAACAAATTCTTCCCGGCGAAATGCGTCGAAACCACCCGCACGCTCAGATGGTCCATCGTGCCGGTACGGTCCGTCACCGCCACCGAGGCATCGGGCATGGCTTTACGGATATAACTCGCGAGCACGTCCTGGCTGATCATCGTTCTTCGGCCTCCGCGTCTACGATGTTTTGAGCATATCGCACCCCCGGCGCGAAACGCAATTCCCTGGCCAGGCGATGGGGCCGATCATGCCACCCTGGCTATTCCGGATGGAACGGCCCCAGGATGGCGTGGAACAACTCGTGGCCGCAGATTTCGAAGTTCAGTTTCGGGCAATAAATGGTATGCGTATCGTAATCGTAAAATCCCTTGATCGTCTTGACGGACACGGTCCCCTGCGGGCCCTGAGGAATGAATTTCACGGATGGACGCCCGGACAATTCTTTCCACTTGGCTTGCAGACTGGCGTCGTCCATCAGGATGACGGTCAGGCTGGTGACTTGGTAGGTCTCATGGTACGGCTGAGTCTCGAACCAGGCGCAGGAGGCCAGGCTCAGGGCCAGGCACAGGAGCAGGCCGGCGCGAGTGTTGAATGTTGAGGATTTGGGGGTGAGTTGATGGCCCATCACTTCACACTTAAATTTACAATTCAAAACTCACAAGTTCCTCAGGCAGGCCATACGCGCGCAATCCACCGGCGAATTTTCTAACGATTCGCAGCGCATCGTACAAGAATCATGCATGAAGTCAACCCAACAACCCAGGCCGGGCTGAACGTCGGCAAAATCCGCGTGACAGGTATGGCGGCTTCTGCTAGAGTCGCCGCCGTTTGCCCGGATCGGCGTGAGGCAGGACATGGGGCGGTGGAACGCGGACAAGCTGTGGCG
>JBJTAZ010000069.1:0-12135 GCA_046091085.1 Nitrospiraceae bacterium | reverse complement strand
CTGCAGCCCCGTGGTTGACCACCAGCCGCTCCAAAGCCGAGTTGCGGGTAAACAGGTCGTGCTGGACTTTGAGCAACGTCTCGCGGAGGGTTTCAGCCTCCAGCTCGCGCATCAAGGCTTCCACAAGGCCCAGGTCGCCCTTGAGGACGTGAATCCTGGCAGTGGCCTCGGCGAGGAGGTGGTTGATCTCCTGCCTGGTGGAGTCGGGGTGGGCGGCAGTACCGTCCTGGGCCAGGCGGGCGATGACCTGCTCGCCGATCCGCTGGTGAACGGCTTCGATCTGTTGGTCCACCGCGGATGCTTGCCAATGGAGCTTGAGAATCTGGACCTTGCGGTTGACCCGCTCCGAGATGGCGATCACGGCTTCGTGCAAGCCGGCCAGGGTGATGGTCAGTTCTTTTCGGATGCGGTGGAGAAACTCAGTCGTCATAGCTTTATTGGACCTTATTTGCCTTCAACGGTCAATCTATAGAGTCGGATAAGATCGATTATGTCAACTCTTAGATTGGCCGATCTTCGATTCGGTCCCATTCAGGAGCCGCTTGATATTGTCCTGATGTCGCCACCCAATGGCTCCACTGACGGCTAACGTAAAGATCAGAAAGGCTTGACTCCGTCCTGCCGTCCATGCGCCCAGCGGCAGGATCGCGAAGGCCGTCAGCGCTGCTCCGGATGAATAGCGCCAGATGGCCGCCGTGGCTAGACAGGTTGCCAGCAGCAGCAGTCCCAGCCAAGGGGCCAGTCCGGTCACAGCCCCCATAGCCGTGGCCACGCCCTTGCCGCCTCGGAAACGCAGAAAGACCGGAAGGAAATGGCCGAGGATTGGCATGGCTGTCACGGCCAAGGCCAGAGGCTCCTGGGTCAGGTTTTGTGCGGCCAGGCAGCCGATCAGCCAGCCTTTGCCCATATCGCCGATCAGGGTCAGGATGCCGGCAGTCTTGCCCGAAACCCGCAGGACGTTGGTAAAGCCGATGTTCTTGCTGCCGACCGTGCGCGGATCCGGCAACCCTAAGCCTTTCGAGACAATAATGCCGAACGGGATTGAGCCGAGGAGATAGCCGGCTCCAGCAAGGCAGGCTGCCGTCCACTCAGGCGTCATCTCATTGATTCAGTATCATGCCAGTAATACATTAAGTTTATCTATAGGTATTTTGCAGCCACCTGGCGCCAGAAGCTGGCCAGGTATTGACCGCCGGAAACCAGGCCGAGGGCCAGGGCTAGGTATAGGATGGCCGTGCCGAGAAGATGCAAGGGCCAGGCGATTCCAGCCAGGCTGCCTTCCAGAATGAGCATGACGATGGCCACCACTTGCAGAACCATCTTCCACTTCCCGATCATCTCGGCTTCCAGTACCGCGCCTTCTGTCGCGGTGATGGCTCGGATGCCGGTGACGGCCAATTCCCGCGCAATGATGACGATGGCGACCAGCGCCGCCACCCGGTCGAACTGGACCAGCAGAATGAGGCCGGACAGGACCAGCAATTTGTCGGCGATCGGATCGAGCAGCTTCCCCACCGTCGTGATTTGGCCGGTGCGTCGCGCCACATAGCCGTCCAGCAGATCTGTCACGGCCGCGATGGTGAAGACCAGTGCGGCAGCCAGGGAGCGATCCGGCGTGGGATTGGCGAACAGAACCACGAAAACCGGAATCAGCAGAATTCGCGAGAGGGTCAGGAGATTGGCCAGGTTGACGTTGGTGGCCAGCGCCGCGCGCGTGGTCACGAGGAATCCTGGCGAGGAACTTTCGGTTACGCGCATGACAGGTCCTTAGGCGATGCCGCTTTTCAGGAGGTCGTGCAGATGGACGATGCCGGCAATACGGCCGGACTCCTCCACAACCAACGAGGTAATGGAATGTTGCTCCATGATTTGCATGGCTTTGGCCGCCAGCTCGTCAGGTCCGATCGTCTTGGGACGCTTTGTCGCCAGATCTCCGGCGCGGGCGGCCGCCAAGTCCATGCCTTTTTCCAGCACCCGGCGCAAGTCTCCGTCTGTGATGATGCCCAGGAGTTGCCCTGCCTGGTCCACGACGGTGGTCATGCCGAGCTTTTTGGCCGTCATTTCCAGAATGGCATGGTGGGCTGAGACTTGGCTTGACACTTGCGGGATCGCCGTCCCCTGGTGCATGACGTCTCGGACCTTGAGCAGGAGGCGACGGCCGAGCGTGCCGCCCGGGTGAAACTGCGCGAAATCCTCTTCCTTGAACCCGCGTTTCTGGAGTAAGGCGATGGCCAGGGCATCCCCCATGGCCAGCGTCGCCGTCGTGCTGGCGGTGGGGGCCAGACCCATGGGGCAGGCTTCCTCCGGCACCGAGACGTCCAGGACGACTTCGCTGTTCTTGGCCAGGGTGGATTGCGTGCGCCCGCTCATGGCAATCACGGGGATGCCCAGGCGCTTGACGAAGGGTAAGAGCTTGAGCAGTTCTTCTGTCTCGCCGCTGTTGGAGATGGCGACCAGCGCATCGTGGCGCGCCAGCATGCCCAGGTCTCCGTGGATGCCTTCGGCCGGATGCAGAAAGAAGGCCGGTGTGCCGGTGCTGGCCAGGGTGGCGGCGATCTTCTGGCCGATAAGGCCGGACTTGCCCATGCCCGAAACCACTACCTTGCCGGTGCAGCGGTACAGCAAGTCCACGGCGTCGGTGAACCGGTGGTCGAGCCGCTCGGCCAGGCCGGCGATGGCCTTGGCTTCGATGGCCAGGACGCGTTTGCCTTCCGGCACGCTCATGGCGTCGCACTCCCCTTCCCCGCCGCCTCGCAGATACGGATGAGCCGTTCCAGCAGCGGTTTTAACTCGTGCAGCGGCACCAGGTTGGGGCCGTCGGACAGGGCCACGTCCGGATTGGGGTGCACTTCCATAAAGAATCCATCGCATCCGGCCGCCGCGGCGGCGCTGGCCAAGGGAGTGATGAACTCCCGCTGCCCGGAGGATTTTGTTCCGGCGCCGCCTGGTAATTGGACGCTGTGGGTTGCGTCGAAGACCACCGGATAGCCGAAACTGCGCATGATCGGCAGCGCGCGCATATCCACGACCAGGTTGTTGTAGCCGAACGACGAGCCCCGCTCGGTCAGGATGATGCGCCGGTTCCCGCTCTCTTCCAGTTTCTTGACGGCGTTGCCCATTTCTCCTGGCGAGAGGAACTGGCCTTTCTTGACGTTCACGACCCGGCCGGTCTTGGCCGCGGCGACCAGCAGGTCGGTCTGCCGGCAGAGGAACGCCGGAATCTGAAGAATGTCGACCACCTCCCCTGCCCTGCTTGCCTCTTCCGGGCCATGCACATCGGTCAGCACCGGTACGCCCACTTGCTCGCGGACTTTCTTGAGCACGGCCAATCCGGCCTGTAAGCCGGGGCCTCGGTACGAGGTGATGGAAGTCCGGTTGGCCTTGTCGTAGGACGACTTGAAGACATAGGGGATGCCGAGCGAGCGGGCGAGCTCGGCGATGCGCTGCGCAGTCTCCAGCGCGAGCCCTTCGCTTTCAATCACACAGGGGCCGGCGATGAGAAAATGGCGGTGCGAGGCTCCGACCTTGAACGGTCCGAGATCCACTTCATGCATGGTGGCCATGGGTATCCGGCGCCCCTTCCCCTGCTCCGTTTAGTGCCCGCATTTGCGGCGCAAGGCCGCGCCGATGAACGCGCTGAACAGCGGGTGCGGCCGATGCGGACGCGAGGTGAACTCCGGATGGAACTGTGTGGCCAGGAACCAGGGATGTCCCTTGAGTTCGACGATCTCCACCAAGCGGCCGTCCGGAGACAGGCCGCTGAGCACCAGGCCCTTGGCGGTCAATTGCTCCCGGTAGGTGTTGTTGAACTCATCCCGGTGACGGTGACGTTCCCGCACCTCCGTCACGCCGTAGGCCTTGTGGGCGAGAGTGCCTTCCTGGATCGTGCAGGGATAGGCGCCCAGCCGCATCGTTCCGCCCATTTCCTGCACCGAACGCTGATCGGCCATCAGGTGGATCACCGGGTGCGGGGTTTGCGGGTCGAACTCCGAGCTGTTCGCGCCAGCCAGGCCGGCCACGTTTCGCGCCATTTCGATCACCGCGCATTGCATGCCCAGGCAGAGACCGAGGAACGGCACGCCCCGTTCGCGCGCAAAGCGGATGGTTTCGATCTTCCCTTCGATGCCGCGCACGCCGAATCCGCCGGGGATTAGAATCCCATCCGCGTCCCGCAGCAGGCGCTCGTTTCCGACCCGCTCGACCTCGTCGGATTCGAGCCAATGGATGGTGACGCGCGTTTCATGGTCGATGCCTCCGTGCACCAGGGCCTCGGTCAGGCTTTTGTAGGATTCCTTGAGGCCGACGTACTTGCCCACGAGTGCGATGGAGACGTCGTGTTTGGGGTACTTGATCTTCTGCACCATCGCGTCCCACTCGCGGAGATTCGGCGGGCCGGTCTCCAGGTGCAGGAGCCGGACGATCAGCTCGTCCAGTCCTTCCTTCCGGAAGACGATCGGCACGTCGTACACCGTCTCGACGTCCTTGGCGGTGATGACTGCGTCTTTCTCGACGTTGCAAAAGAGAGCGATCTTGGCTTTCATCTCGGGCGGGATGTAGCGGTCGGTTCGGCACAGGAGGATGTGGGGCTGAATGCCGATTTCCCTGAGCTTGTTGACCGAATGTTGCGTCGGCTTGGTCTTGAGTTCGCCGGACGCGCCGATATAGGGGACCAGCGTCAGGTGGACATAGAGCACGTTCTCGCGGCCCACGTCGTAGGGTATCTGGCGGATCGCTTCCAGGAACGGCAGGCTTTCGATGTCGCCGACCGTGCCGCCGATTTCGACGATCGTCACGTCCACCCCTTTGGAGACCTGTACGATGGACCGCTAGAGCTCGTCCGTGATGTGGGGGACCACCTGGACCGTCCCGCCCAGATAATCGCCCCGCCGCTCCGTCGTGATGACCGAGTTGTAGATCCGGCCGGTCGTGTAGTTGTTCTCCTTGGTCAGCGTCACGGAGGTGTAGCGTTCGTAGTGGCCCAGGTCCAGGTCGGTTTCCGCCCCGTCGTCGGTGACGAAGACTTCCCCGTGCTGGTAGGGGTTCATCGTGCCCGGATCCACGTTGATGTAGGGGTCCAGCTTGAGGAACGTGATTTTGAGCCCTCGGCTTTCCAGGAGATTGCCGATCGAGGCCGAGGCCAGGCCTTTGCCCAACGATGACACGACGCCGCCGGTCACGAAAATGAATTTGCTGCTGCTGGCCATGTCACCCTCCGCCTGGATGCCGTGGAATCCGAAACCGTCGGTTTATTCGGTTTATGTGGACGTGATGGAATACGACGTCAGCCGTTCCATGATTTTCGCCGCATCCTCCAGGTCCTGCGGCGTGTCGATCCGCAACGAGGGATGGGCGGTTTCCCAGACCCGGATGCGGATGCCCGCTTCGAGCGCCCGCAACTGTTCGAGCTTCTCGGCCTCTTCGAGCCGGCCGGTCGGCAGGCCGGCGATCCGCATCAGCGTATCACGTCGATAAATGTAAATGCCCAGGTGCACATAATGCAACCCGGATTGTCCCGGCACCGGCTCCCCGTCCCGCACGTGCGGGATGGGCGCGCGCGAGAAATACAGGGCGTCGCCCTGGTGATCCGTAACGACTTTCACGATGCCGGGGTTGGCGATCTCATCGGCGGAGGTCAGGCGCCGCTTGAGGGTGCCCATCGCGGCCTGGCTGTCCAGGAAGGGCCCGATCAGATCGCTGAACAGGCCCGGATGGAGCGCGATCTCATCCCCCTGCACATTGAGGACCACGTCGCCCGGCACGCGACCGGCGATCCCGGCGACCCGATCTGTCCCGGTCCGGTATGGCTCCTCGGTGAGGATTACCTGGCCGCCGAATCCCGTGACGGCGTCGCCGATGCGCCGGTCGTCGGTGGCCACCAGGACCCGGCTGATGTGCGGCGCGTCCTGGACCCGTTCGTAGACGTGTTGAATCATGGGTTTGCCGGCAAGCCGAGCCAGGGGTTTGCCGGGAAAACGGGACGATCCGTAGCGGGCCGGAATGACGACGACGACCGATGGGCTGCAGCTAGCCATGGCGCAAGGCCTCGGTCAGTTGGGCCGCGGTGACTGTCGCCGTGCCGACCATGCCGACGACGATCCCCGCTGCATAGTTTGCCAGGATGGCGCTGTCGCGTAATGAGGCGCCGGACGCGAGGGCCAGCGCCAGCGTGCCGATCACCGTGTCGCCCGCGCCGGTCACGTCGAAGACCTGGCGGGCCATCGTCGGAATGTGCCAGGCCGCGCCGTCCGGCTCGAAGAGGCTCATGCCCTTTTCCCCTCTGGTGACGAGGACCGAACGGCAGCCCAGCCGCTGGCGGATGATTTCGCCGGCTTCGGTCACCGAGCGGTCGTCGTCCGCCTGGATGCCGGAGGCCTGTCCGGCCTCCAGATGGTTCGGGGTGATGACGGTCACACCCTTATAGTAGGAGAAATGATCGACCTTGGGGTCCACGACGATCGGGATGCGGCGGAGTGCGGCCAGTCTGGTCAGCTCGGCCATGAGCGGCGCCGTGACCACCCCCTTGGCATAGTCTGAGACGACCAGGCAGGCGATGCCGCGCAGATGGGACTCGACGTGCCGGATGAGGCGGCGCTGGGTCTGTGCGGTAATCTCGGCTGCGCGCTCGACGTCGAAGCGGACGATCTGTTGATGGTGCGCGACGACGCGGGTTTTGCACGTGGTCGGCCGGTCCGGATCCATCACGATGCCGCTTCTGGATGACTTTGAGCCGCCCAACTGCTTGAGCAGGCGCCGCCCCTCTTCGTCCGAACCCACCACGCCGCAGAGGTGGGCCTTCCCGCCGAGGGACAGGATGTTGTGGTACACGTTGGCGGCGCCGCCGAGCTGGCGGGACTCCGACTGGACGTGCACGACCGGCACCGGGGCTTCGGGCGACACACGGCTGACCTTGCCCCAAATATAATGGTCCAGGATCAGGTCGCCAACGACTAGCACGCTGGTTTGCGGAAACCGCTTAATCACGTGAGCCAATTTCGAATGGTCAATTTTCAATGTTGAATTCAAAACCGCTCCCTCTAGATCCGCACAGCATGCCGCACTGGCCATTCAAGCAGACGTCAGCGAATGGCCTTGCCGAACCGCTCCCATCGCACCCATTCCTGCCAGGCGCCGCGTCCGTTCCAGGACCAATAAATTCGGAACGCCTTGCCCTTGATTTTTTGTTCGTTCACAAATCCCCAGAACCGGCTGTCCAAGCTCTGGTCGCGATTGTCGCCCATGACGAAGTACGATTGCGCCGGGACCGTGATCGGCCCGAAGTTGTCGCGCGGATTGATGTGGCCGTGGATGATGCCGGGATCGACCCGCTGGGTGAACGCCCGGTCGTCCAGCAGAGCCCCGTTCACATAGACCACCTTGTCCCGAATCTCGATGGTGTCGCCGGGCAGGCCTACGATGCGCTTGATGAAGTCTTTTTCTTCATCCTCCGGGTAGCGGAACACGATCACGTCGCCTCGCTCCGGCTTGCCGAAGGACAGCGCCGGCGTGGATGCGTAGCAGGTGACCGGCGGAAAGGTCATGCGGACCTTGCAGTCGGCGGGCCACTGCAGCTCGTAGGAGAGCTTGCTGACCAGAATGTGGTCGCCGATCAGCAGCGTCGGGATCATCGAGCCGGAGGGAATCTTGAATGCCTGTACGACAAAGACGCGGATCGCGAAGGCCAGCAGCATGGCCACGACGATCGCTTCCGCGTACTCGCGCAGCAGCGACTTGCCCACATACGAGGGGGCGGCGCCCGTCGCACGCGGCTCGGGCATGGATGCGGCTGCCTCTGGCGAGGCGGGCGACGCGGCCTCCACCGCCGCACCCGGCACCTCCTCGGCCCTGGACTGATCGGGTTCCAGGCTCATTCGCCCGTCACCTTCAGCAGCGCCAGGAAGGCTTCCTGCGGCACTTCGACGCGCCCGATCTGCTTCATCCGTTTCTTGCCTTCTTTCTGTTTCTCCCACAGTTTTCGCTTTCGGCTGATGTCGCCGCCGTAGCATTTGGCGGTGACGTTTTTCTTGATCGCGCCGACGGTCTCCCGCGCGACAACCTTGTTGCCGATCGCCGCCTGGATGGCGATTTCGAACATCTGTTTGGGGATCAGCTCTTTCATCTTCTCGGCCATCTGCCGGCCGCGAATGTGGGCCTTTTCTTTGTGCGTGATGAAGGAGAGCGCGTCCACCGTCTCCCCGTTCAGCAGCATGTCGATCTTCACCAGGTCCGATTCGCGGTAGCCGATCAGTTCGTAGTCGAGGGAGGCGTACCCCTGCGTCTTGGACTTGAGTTTGTCGTAGAAATCCAGGATGACTTCGTTCAGCGGCAATTCGTAGGTGAGCATGACGCGAGTCGGGTCCAGATAGTGCAGTCCCTTCTGCGTGCCGCGCCGATCCTGGCACAGTTGGAGGATATTGCCGACGTAGCGTTCCGGCGTGATGATCGTGGCTTGGATGAACGGTTCTTCGAAGCTGGCGATGGCCGAAGGAGTCGGCAATTTCGCCGGGTTGTCGATCTGGAGGATCTCCCCCTTCGTGGTGAGCACTTGGTAGACCACGGTGGGCGCGGTAGTGATGAGCGTGAGTTCGTATTCCCGCTCGAGCCGTTCCTGGATGATCTCCATGTGGAGGAGCCCCAGGAAGCCGCAACGGAACCCGAACCCCAGCGCGAGCGAGGTTTCCGGTTCGTAGGCGAACGAGGAGTCGTTCAGCCGAAGCTTTTGCAGGGCGTCTCGCAGATCCTCGAACCGGGCCGTATCGGTGGAGTAGAGCCCGCAAAAGACCAGGGGTTTGACCTCTTTGTAGCCGGGAAGCGCCGCCTCGGTGGAGCGTCCCGCATCGGTGATCGTGTCGCCGATCTTGGTGTCGGCGGCTTCCCGGATGCCGGCGCAGACGTAGCCGACTTCGCCGGTGTTCAGCCGCTCGGTTTTCGTGCGCTTCGGCGTGAACTGGCCCACCTCCAGCACTTCGAAGACTTTGTTGTTCGACATGAGGCGGATCTTCGTGCCGGGCTTGATCGAGCCGTCCACGATCCGGGTCAGGACGATGATGCCCTGGTAATTGTCGAACCAGGAGTCGAAGATCAGGGCTTTCAGCGGTTTGTCCGGATCTCCGGCCGGCGGCGGCACCCGGGCCACCACGGCCTCCAGGACCTCTCGGACCCCCTTGCCTTCCTTGGCGCTGATCAACAGCGTGTCGGCCACATCCAAGCCCAGGACCTCTTGGATCTGGTGTGTGACCCCCTCCACGTCCGAGCTGGGCAGGTCGATCTTGTTGATGACCGGCAGGATCGTGAGGTTGTTGGCCATGGCGAGGTGTGCGTTGGCGATGGTCTGCGCCTCCACTCCCTGTGTGGCATCCACCAGCAAGACGGCTCCTTCGCACGCGGCCAGGCTGCGGGACACTTCATAGGTGAAGTCCACGTGGCCGGGCGTATCGATCAGGTGCAACTGGTACGTCTGCCCGTCGTCTGCCTTGTACCGGATGGCCACCGCATGGGCCTTGATCGTGATGCCGCGTTCCCGTTCCAGGTCCATTGCGTCCAGGATCTGGTCTCGGGATTCACGGGCGGTGATGGCACCGGTCGTTTCGAGGAACCGGTCCGCGAGGGTAGATTTCCCGTGATCGATGTGCGCGATAATGGAAAAATTCCTGATGCGGGTTTGCAAGTCCTTGCTCATGCTCGTAAATCGGCTCATTATAGGCGGTCATCGCCGGGTTGTCAAAGAAGAGAACGGCTCGTATAATCCGGCAAATTACGGCCTGGAGTCCTCTGTGCGTATGCCCGCTTTGAGAAACAGCCGACAGTTGGCCGACTGGGATCGCCGGTACCTCTGGCACCCCTTCACCCAGATGCGGGAATGGGAGCAAGCGCCTCCCGTGATCATCGACCGGGGCCGCGGCGCCTGGCTCACCGATACCCACGGCAATAAGTATCTGGACGGCACGTCGTCGATCTGGGTCAATGTGCACGGTCACGGACATCCGGCCCTCGACCGCGCCCTCCGCGCCCAGTTGCGGAAAGTGGCGCACAGCAGCTTGCTGGGCCTGTCCAGCCCTCCGGCCATCAAACTGGCGCGCGAGCTCGTGACGCTGGCTCCCCAAGGCTTGACGCGGGTGTTCTATTCGGATGACGGTTCCACCGCCGTGGAAGTGGCGCTGAAGATGGCCATTCAGTACTGGCGGCAGCGGTATCCCAGGGCCGGCGCCAAGCGGACCTTCGTCCATCTCCAGCTCTCCTACCATGGCGATACGGCGGGGGCCATGAGCATGGGCGGGATCAGCCTGTTCCGCGATCGGTTCAGTCCCCTGCTGGTGCCGACGATTACGGCGGAGGCGCCCTACTGCTATCGCTGTCCTTTGAAGAAGACCTACCCCGTCTGCGGAGTGGCCTGTGTCGACCCAATCGAGCAGATTTTGAAGCGGCGGCATCGGGAAATCGCCGGGCTGGTCATCGAGCCGCTGGTGCAGGCGGCAGCCGGTATGGTAACGGCGCCTCCCGGCTATCTCGCACGCATCCGTGAACTGTGCACGAAGTACCGGGTCCTCCTGATCGCCGACGAAGTGGCCACGGGGTTCGGGCGCACCGGGAAGCTGTTTGCCTGCCAGCATGAACGGGTCACGCCGGATTTGATGGCCATCAGCAAGGGCCTCACCGGCGGCTATCTCCCGCTCGGTGCCACCTTGGCCACCGAGGACATCTACCGGGCGTTCTTGGGCGACTATGCCGAGTGGAAGACGTTTTTTCACGGCCACAGTTACACGGGCAATCCCCTGGCTTGCGCAGTGGCGCTGGCGAATCTGGAGCTGTTTCGCAAGGAGCGGACGCTGGCTCGGCTGCAGCCCAAGATTCGGACGTTGCGCCGACTGCTCAAGCCGCTGGCCCGTTTGTCCCATGTGGGAGACGTTCGGCAGCGGGGTTTCATGGTCGGGATCGAGCTGGTCAAGGACCGGGCCGCGAAAGCACCCTACCCGCTTGTGGAACGAGTGGGCCATTGGGTGGCGATGGCCGCGCGACGGCGAGGGTTGCTGCTCAGGCCCTTGGGCAACGTGGTGGTCCTGATGCCGCCGTTGGCCGTACGGGCATCTGAGCTGACGCGCATGGTGTCGATCGTGCAGGCGGCTATCCGGGCTGTGACCGAACCGATGCAGGCTGTGAGTCGGCATTCGGTACGCGGTCGTCGTTCTCAGAAAAGCTTTGGTATTTAGGCAGTTATGCCGATAAAGTACAGAGGCGGCTCAATCTGAGGGAAGGGAGTCAGGCGTATGCCTCGCGATTTGCCCATTGGGAACGGCTCGCTCCTCGTCAACTTCGACGCCGCATATCAGTTGCGCGATCTCTACTGGCCGCACGTCGGGCTGGAAAACCATACCAAAGGGCAAGTGTTCCGGTTTGGCGTCTGGGTGGAGGGCCGGTTCAAATGGGTGGGCGACGCCGGTTGGACCAAGCGTCTGTGCTATCAGGACGAGACATTGGTGACCCAAGTCCAGTTGTCGCACCCGGAGCTGGAGCTGGATCTCGTCTGTCACGATGCCGTGGACTTCCATGAGAATTTGTATCTGCGCCGGATCGATGTGAACAACCCGACGGATCGGGCGCGCGAAGTCCGGCTGTTCTTTCACCACGATTTGCATATTTCCTCTCACGAGGTGGGCGACACGGCCTATTACGAGCCGGAGCGCCGGGCGGTCTGTCACTACAAGGGAGCCCGGTGGTTTCTGATCAACGGGGCGACGCCGGGAAAGAAACCGGAAGACGCGGCCGATTCGGCGTCTGGCTGGCACATCGGTTTGCAGCAATGGGCTTGTGGGCATAAGGGCGTTAACGGGCTGCAAGGCACCTGGATCGATGCCGAGGATGGCGTCCTCTCCGGCAACCCGATCGCGCAAGGGTCGGTGGACTCCACGGTGGCGGTGCATTTGACGCTGCCTCCCCAGACGACCCAGACGGCCTATTATTGGCTGGCCGTGGGGGACAGCTTTGAGGACGTCACGCGGATCAACCGCTCCGTTCGCCATCTGGGACCCTGGCATTTTCTCAGTCGGACTGCGTCTTATTGGCATCTGTGGCTGGATGTGCACCGGCCGGACTTTGCCGATCTGCCCGCCGAGATTAGTCGCCTGTATTTGATGAGCCTCT
>JBJTAZ010000068.1:0-3245 GCA_046091085.1 Nitrospiraceae bacterium | reverse complement strand
ATCCAAGCCGGCTCGCAAGGCCGTTCCAACTCGCTCCACCAAGCCAGCCGGGAAGTATCCCGACATCCGGCGGGACCTCCAACGGCAGCGGGCCACGCTGCTGAAAGAGGCGGGAGTGGCGCTGACGAACCGCACCGACTTCGAGACCTTCCCAGACCTGAGTGACCAGGCCTCGGCCGAAATGGATCAGAACTTTCTCTTGCGGTTGAAGGATCGCGAGCGGAAGCTGGTCAAGAAGATCGACGAGGCGCTCGAGCGGCTGGCCACCAACGTCTACGGAATCTGCGAGGACTGCAAGGGGAACATTCCCTATAAGCGCCTGAAAGCGCGCCCCGTCACGACGCTCTGCATCGACTGCAAAACACGCCAGGAACAGCAAGAGCTGATCCGACGATACGCGCCGGGGGCCTCAGCGCTTGGTGAGTTCTTCCACGCGCTTCTTGGCCTGCGCAAACCGCTCTTGCTCCTCGGGAATCCCCTCTCCCAACGCCATATAGGTTTGGTACTCGGTGACGGCCCGCTTCTGATTGATCGTTTCATACGACTGGGCGAGGTTGAACCGTGCGGCGGGATAGTTCGGGCGGAGCGTAACGGCTCGTTGGAACGCTTCGAGGGCTTTTTTCTGGTCGCCCATGGCGCGGTACACGTCGCCGAGGTTGTTGAGCACATCCGGCCGGTTGGGATAGATGCTGAGCGACTGCAGCATGGCGTCGCGCGCCTTCTCGATCTGGCCCTGCCGCTTCAACGCCAGCCCCAGCTTGTGGTGCGCCTCGGAGAGCATCGCCTTGTCCGTGAAGCCAGTGGCGATCGCTTTCCCATAGGCCGCGGCGGCGACGACCGGGTCGCCGGTTCCGCAGTAGGACAGTTGTGCCGTTTCTCCCCTGGCAAACTGCTGCAGCGAGGCGAAGGGCTCCTTGTCCTCGGCGCCCCGGACGTCGGCCTTGCCGCCCTTCCCCTTGCTCGCGAAGGCGACGCGGCTGAGAAACTCCTTCCGGTAGGGACTCAACAAGCTTTCGTACGTATCGATCGCCACCGAGGCCATCAAGAGGCTGGACGAGTCGTGCGGCCCCAGCGTGATGTACTGGGTCGTGCTCTTTTCGTCACCCGTCCGATACAGCGTGCTGAAATCGAGGTTGGCGCGGTTCGGCGCTTGGGCCAGGCTCATGTAAAATTCCACGTCGGGCTTGAGTGCCTCAAGAGTCTGGCGCAGAACCGGATAGGGTTTGAGGTCGAGGCCGCTGGGGAAGGTGAACAGGGCTCCGACCAACAAGCCCTCCTCGTTAAAGAAATAAGACTCCTCAGCCCGGGACGCACTCTGCGCCGCAGGGATGCGCAATTCTTCTCCTCCGCCCCAAGGCACGGTCTGGATGGGCAGCGTCGGGTTCGCCTTCAGGAACTCGGCCTTGCGCTCGCAGACGCTCGCGGATTTCATCAGGACCAGGTCGCTGGCCGCAGGCGGCAGTTCACGATGCTGAAACTCCTCGGCGCAGCCGCCGGCCAGCAGCCACAGGAGCAAGGTCCAAGCTATCGAGCCTCGGCTGGCTATTCCGAATATGTCAGGGAGCGCAGGTTTCATCCGAGCCGGTTGGGTGAACCTGGCCCGATGGGCTCATGCCCATCGGGCCTATAGTTGAAGGGTCATAGGAGGCTAGTAGGCTTTGGGTCGCTGCGAATTCAACATGGCGTCTTCGCTGGTGTACCCGAACAGATTGGGCCTGGTTGACGCCAGGTTGTACCACTGCCGGTTAAAGGCATAATCGAAGGCATTGGCGAGGGGGCTCATCCAGAAGGCGACCCACCGGAACGGATGATCATCCACCGGGGACGTGGCTTCCGGGTCCGTATAGACGAGGGCCGTGCTCTCCATGGATGAATAGATGGTCGTTTGGTTGGTTCGAATTTCGGTGGTCCTCGCGCAGCCGGTGGCCACCAACGCCAGGATCATCACGAATCCCATGAAGGTCTGGTTCTTCATCGCGTCACCTCTCTGTCTCGAACAGGAATCGACTTTCTCAGGGAGATGCCCTGGAGTCTAGCCGACAAGGCCGATTCTGTCCAGTAAATCAAGGTTTTGGGGCGGAAGGGGGACGGAAAAGAGGAAAAACCAAACAAAGGTGTTTCTCCGTCGGCGTTAATGACGATAAAACGATGGTGAGCTGACGGCTCAACCGAAGTGCGGGGAATTAGATTCCTTGTGGAAAGGAACCTCTCCGCCGCGAGATGATTGAACGCGGCGGCTCACACGAAGTGCGGTATGACGGTCCCGGAGAGACGGTCTTATGAGCGTGTCTGCAGGGTTCTGTTTGGCACGGATGGATCCAGTAGTCTTCTGGCACTCTCGGAACCACATACGGGCAAATGCTTTGGGTCCAGTAAGCCCACCTGGACTAACACGCTCGCCTGATCCCAATAGATATGCTCATGCGTGATCTTGCCGTCCTGAATGCCGGCGATGACGACGACGGCGACTTCAACCTTCTTTCCCGTTGGGGCCACCTCCGGGAGTAACCAATCAATCATCGTCGTGTGCGTAAACGTTATGACCAATTCTTCTACGATTTGATTCGTCCCAACGGTGAGGGACACGCGGTTCATGGTTACGTCGGGTGGAAAGAATTTGCCGACAAGATGATTCTTGTAAAAGCTTCTGACCCCCTCGTATCCGTTGCCGCCCATCATGTTGGCAATATTGAGGAGGTGCGGGTTGTCGGCCATGGTTGCCATCGTGGTCTCCAAGTCGCCTTGGAGTTCGGCATGGACATGTTTTTCGAGAAGCGTGATCATGGCGAGCTCGGATGCCGAATAGGTCTTGTCCATGATGGTCTCCGATGGTTTCAGGGCCATGAATTCACAATGTGCGCAGATGGCGGTTTTCAGCGAATCTGCCGCGAATTATAGACTCGCCGGCACATATTTGCAATTCGGAGGGTGTGCAGGTTTCCCGCCCCACGATGGTGAGCCGACGGCTCACACGAAGTGCGGTTTAGCAGGCTGCGGAAAAACTCGGGGTGCGCCCTTCGACGGGCTGAGGACAGGGTTGTCGAACCATGACGGGAGTTTGTCCGCAGCCTGTTAGAGGAAAGAAACCACTGGAGGGTTTTCTCGAGGAGTAAACGCAAAAACGCTGGAGGTGTTTATCCGTCGGCGTCAATGACGATAAAGCGATGAATAGCCGACGGCTCAACGAAGTGAGGGGAATTAGATTCCGTGTGGACAGGAACCTCTCCGCCGCGAGATGATCGAAC
>JBJTAZ010000067.1:0-6390 GCA_046091085.1 Nitrospiraceae bacterium | reverse complement strand
TCGGCATAGCGGCCCAGCTCGTCTCCCAGTCGTTCGATCTGGCGGTCTAACAGCTTGGCGGCTTGCTGAGATGTCGAATGGGACCGAGCAAATTGCCCCTGTTCGAAGAATGCCCGGGCTTGCTTGGCCAACAGTTCCGTTTCCACCGGCCGCCGGCCAAGCACAACCCGCCCGCCCATCGTATCCAGGTTGCCGGTGAAGGTCTGGAGCCGTTCTTCCAATTGCGCTAGCTTTGCGCCCGCCTGCAGACGCTCGGCATCTCGGCGTTGGGTGGCGGTCGAGACCGCCAGGGCCCCCTGCTCCTGCACCTTGAGCAGATCCGCGACCAGACGGTTCGGCTCCCAGGGCAGCCGAATCACATCCGGCTCGGCCAGCATCCGTCCCCGCAGGACGGTCCAGTGCTCGACGAACTTCGCATATTCCTCCGGCGCAAATTCCGCTCCTTGGACGGCGGTCAATTCCCGGTCCAAGCGTTCGACCGCCTGAACCAGTTCCGGCGGCGCATTCTGCACGCAGGCCGATTGGCCCAGGCTCAGAGCCAAGGCCCAGGCTGCCAGGCGCAGCATCGGCGATATGGAGCGTGAACGGATCATGGTGCCCACAAGAAACCGGCTCGAATCGCACCCCTTGATTATACTCGCGGGGCGCAGGCCTTACTTGCCGGTTTTGCCTTTCTTGCCTTTGGCGCCGCCGACCTTCGCCAGCGCGTCCTGAATTTCCTTGGCGACGGCTTGGCTCTTGTCTTGAATGGCCTTGGCCTTCGTCTGGGCCGCCAGGAAGTCCCCGGCATCAATGGCCGCCTGCACTTCCGTCAACTATGCCGCCAACGCCTCGGCGTCGGCCTTGTTCGCTTCCACCGCCGCCCGGTCCTTGCCGACCGGCGCTTTGGCGACGAGTCCCTGCGTTGTTTTGACCGACGCCTGGGCCGCTTGCTGCGCTTCTAGGGCCGCCACCTTCGCTTCTTCCTTTTTCTTGGCCGCTTCGATGGCGACCTTGGCTGCGTCGGCCTTCGCGGAGGCGAGGAGTTGTTCGGCTTTCTCGTAGTCGCGCAGGAAGGCAAGCTTACCCTCTTCTTCCGCAATTTCCTTTTTGGCGTTGGCGACCAAACCCTCGAGTTTCGCAAAATCTTCGGCCATGTAGGCGGACGCGCCAGCTGCGCGTGCGTCATTGACCGCTTGCTCCGCGGCCGCCAGTTTATCCGCCGGCGCCTTGGCGCAGGCCACTGTCAACAGCAACAGGGGCGCCACTATGAATATCAACAGGTGCTTCATCGAACAATCCTCCTCGAGCCGTCATATGGAGCTGCCTATCCGTCAACCGGCATGGGCGCTTTTCCCACAGAGGCTTCCCGAATACCAGGTGTGCAGCGTAGAAAAGGACCGGCGCCCCTCCACTCGCCGAAGGCGTGCTGAGGGGGCCGGTCACTTGTCTTCGAAGGAGCCGAACTACTTTTTCTCGGCTTTCTTCTCTTCTTTCTTCTCAGCCTTCTTGCCCTCGTCCTTCTTCTCGGCCTTCTTCTCAGCGGCCGGAGCGTCGGCGGCCTGAACGAACGTGCCCATGCCGAACGTCAAACCGATAACCAGCGCCAACATCGTCATCAATGTCTTCATCGTGAATCACCCCCTTCCCTTGTCATTTCGCCTCCGGAGAGGCGGCGAATGGAAACGAAGCAATCTTACTGCTTCGCGGCTTCTTCCTTCTTGGACGCGCCCTTCGCCTTCCTGTGTCCCTTGCCCTTTTTCTTGCCTTCTTCCTTCTTCACTTCGCCGGCCGCAGAGGCTGGGGCTGCCGGAGCCGTGGCCGCCGCCGGAGCTGCGGGAGCCGCGTCCTTCTTCATCTCGTCGGCCAGCACGAACGTGGCCGAACTGAAGCTTAAGCCTAGGACGAGCGCCAACATTGCCATTGCTGTCTTCATGATAACTGACCTCCTTGGGGTTGTAAGTTCGCCGCCCAGTGGGGGCGAACCAGCATGTGAGAAAAACGGAATCGACTGGCATGGAATGAGCAAGTGCAGTGCCAGACTGGTCGGCAGGATAAGCAGGTTGTGTTATCAATGGTATATGAACAATCGGTTTGGAATGACAGCCAATGTGATCCCCATGGTTCTGTGGCGGAATGGCTGTGCGCCGACAGAACCGCCTCACTTCGATCAGACGATTGCTCAGCCGAGGGTCCAATAGCCAGGGTCCGAAATCGGCAACCACGCTGCTTCGAGCACGTCCCAGGCTGCGCGATTGACAGGGTAGAGGCCGGCCCCTATAATGACCTGCTTTCTCAAGGAAATTTGTTGGAAGGAGCAGGCTATGTCCTTTACGTCGAGACAGCCATCGAATTTGAAACAGAAGAGGGATCACGGATTCCGCAAACGGATGAGCACTAAGAATGGCCGGAAGGTGCTGGCCCGCCGGCGGGCCAAGGGGCGCGTCCGGCTTGCCGTGTGACCCAAGCGCTGGTCATGATTCGTCCGCTGGGAGATCGTCGGTTCTTCCTGCGGAATAGCGCCGAGATCGAGCGCGTCAAGAAAATCGGGCGCCGGCTTCAGACTCCGCTGTTTAACTTGCTTGCCTGCCCTGCCGCGACCACCGCATCGGGACTGCCCGCACAGGACCTTCGGCACAGCCGCGTCGGGATCGTGGTCGGGAAGCGTTTGGGGCAGGCGGTGGCGAGGAATCGGGCGAAGCGGATTTTCCGGGAACTGGCGCGGCTGGTTCAGCCGCAATTGACGCCGGCCCGCGATATCTTGATTTTCCCCAGGCGAGAGATTCTGACGACCCCGCACGCGCAGGTACGGGAGGCCTGGCTGGCGGCCCTCCGGCGCGAAGGCTTGTTGGTTTCCACAGAGGACCGGTCGTGCGACGATTCTCGATTGGCTTGATCGGATTGTATCGGCAGTGGGTGTCTCCATGGCTGCCGCCGGCCTGCCGGTTCGAGCCGACCTGTTCCCATTATGCCCAAGATGCGATCCGGCGGCATGGCTTGGCGCAGGGCGCGGCCCTGGCCATTTGGCGGCTCCTCAAATGCCATCCCTTTCATCCCGGCGGGTACGATCCAGTCAAATAGGTCGGTTGTCGTCATGAGGCGGCTTTCAGCCTTCGATCGCCATCGCGTGAGGCCCCTACAGGAGTTCGAGCTCTAATGGAAAAGCGGGTCATTCTGTTTCTGATCGTGTCGCTGGTCATCATCGTCGGCTATGAGTTTGTGCTGCGAGAGCTGGGCCTTGCGCCCCAGCCGCCATCGGCCGTCGAGGAGGGCAGGCCGGCTCCCGCCGACAAGACGTCCACTCCGCCTGCCGATGCTGGCCTCAGGCCGATGCCGGCCGCGTCGTCCGACACTCCAGCCAAGCTTGATGCCCCATCCGCCCAGGCGGCCGATCGTCCCGTGCCGTCCGTGTCAGGCGAGCAAGCCGTGGACGTCACGACGGATCTGTTCCATGTCCGGTTCACGAACCGGGGCGCCGAGATCAAAAGCTGGGAGCTGGCCCGGTATCTCACGGCCGATCCGAAGAAGCCCAAGCCGATCGAGCTGGTATACCAGGAGGCCAAATTCCGAGGCCCCCTCGCCCTCCACACGGCCGATCCCGCCCTGAACGCCGCGCTGCGTGAAGGGCTCTATCACGTGGAGCGTGACTTCACCCAGCTGGATGCGGCCCATCCGACCGGCCGGCTCATCTTTACGTTTCAGTCGCCGGACGGCGCCTTGCGTGTGACGAAGGAACTGACCTTTCACCACAACAGCTATCTCGTGGATATCGCGGTTAAGGCCGAGGGACTGTCGGGCCCGATCGATCTGGGGCTGGGCACCAACTTCGGCGTCACCGAATGGGGCGAAGGATTTATCGGATTGATCGGGCCGGCGACTTGGGTTGACGACAAGCTGGAGAAGGACACGCCGGACACGGAGGTGGAGCGCAAGGGCGCGGTCCGCTGGGTAGCGCTGCAGGATAAGTATTTCTTGAGCGTCTTGATCCCGACCGGCGGCGCCGCCGCTCTGGTCAAGAAGGAGGGGGACAAGCTGGTCTCGGCCGGTGTCCGGTTCGCCCCTGCGCAGGCCGGCGTCGCGCAACTGTCCGCGCGCTTGTACGCGGGGCCCAAGGAATATGACACCCTCAAGGTCATGAACCTGGGGCTGGAAGATACGATCGACTTCGGCTGGTTCATTTTCGGGAGTTGGAGCATCGTGAAGGCCGTGGCCAAACCGATCTTCTACGTCCTGCGCACGATCAACGACCTTACCCACAACTTCGGGGTGACGATCATTCTGCTGACCGTGGGCATCAAGCTGTTGTTCGTACCCCTCCAGTACAAGAGCTACAAGTCCATGAAGGAGATGCAGCTCATCCAGCCCAAGGTGGTGGCGCTGCAAAGCAAATACAAGGATGATCGGGAACGGCTCAACCGGGAGCTGATCAAACTGTACCGCGACCACAAGGTCAACCCGGTGGGCGGCTGCCTGCCGATGGTGCTGCAGATGCCGGTGTTCGTGGCCCTGTTCAACATTCTGTACATGACGATCGACTTGCGTCAGGCGCCCTTCCTGCTCTGGGTCACCGATCTGTCGGTGCAGGATCCTTACTACGTGTTGCCCATCATCATGGGCGTCTCGATGGTGGTGCAGCAGAAAATCATGCCGACCACGATGGACCCCACCCAGGCCAAGATCATGCTGCTGATGCCGGCCTTCATGACCATTTTGTTCGTCACCTTCCCGGCCGGCCTGGTCCTCTATTGGCTCACCAACAACGTGCTCACGATTACCCAGCAGTTTGTCACAGACCGCTACGTCTACAAGCAGCCCCTCTTTTCCTCACTCACCGAACCGGCCCCGTCCGGCTCAGACGAGGACAGTCAAAAGCCGGCGGGCAAGCGGAAAAAGGACAAGGGTTCGGATCAAGCCGACGCTGACAATCAGTCGTCGGACTGACGCGCGGGTTGGCCCATGGCCGGAGCGGTACAAGACACGATCTATGCCATTGCGACGCCGGTCGGTGAGGGCGGCATCGGTATCCTGCGCCTAAGCGGAGAAAAGGCGGTGGACGTGGCAGCATCGGTCGTCCGACTCCGCTCGGGTCTTGCGCTGGCTGCCGCCCGCAGCCACCACCTCTACCATGCCGATGTGCAGGAGGCCGCTGCAGATCCCATGAGCGATCCGGCCTCCGTTCTCCGAGCCCTTCGTCCCATCGATGAAGTCCTGATCGCCGTGATGCGGGCTCCCCATTCCTACACAGCCGAGGATGTCGTCGAGATCCATTGCCATGGCGGCCGGTACGTTCTCCAGGCGCTCTGCGAATCCGTGCAACGAGGCGGTGCGAGGTTGGCCGAGCCGGGAGAGTTTACCAAGCGCGCATTTCTGAACGGCCGGCTCGACCTGGCTCAGGCTGAAGCGGTGATGGACACGATCCAGGCGAAAACGGCCGGTAGTCTACGGTTGGCTCAGGAACAGCTGCGCGGCCGGCTTTCACAGGAGGTCAATCGGCTGCGTGACGTCCTGATCCAACTCCTGGCCCATGTGGAAGCGGCCATTGATTTCACGGAGGAGGACATCGTCTTTATCCAACCGCAGGAGTTGGCCGCACGGCTGTACGAGACCAAGGCCGCCATCGTTCGGTTGGCCGGCACAGGCGACGACGGCCGCGTTTTGCGGGAAGGCGTGACGGTGGCTCTTGTCGGGCGGCCGAATGTCGGCAAGTCCAGCCTGTTGAACGCGTTGCTCCGCACGGACCGAGCTATTGTGACGCCGAACCCCGGCACCACCAGGGATGTGCTGGAGGAAGTATTGAACATTAGGGGCCTGCCGGTCCGGATTCTGGACATGGCCGGCGTCAGGGAAACGGAGGACCCGGTCGAACAGGAGGGAGTGCGACGAAGCAAGGCGGCAATGGACCAGGCCGAGCTGTTGCTGATGATCGTGGATGGATCGGTCCCGCTCAGCGACGAGGACCGCCTGTTGCTGGCGATGCATCCGGACAAGAAGCGACTGTTGGTCGTCAACAAAAGCGATCTGCCCAGCATTCTGCCGGACGAAGCGTCATCTGACTGGGTTGCAGCACAGCCGGCTGGGACTGGTGCGATCATCCGCCTGTCGGCCTTGACCGGGGCCGGGCTGGACGGCTTGCGCGACGCCATCAGACGGATGGTGTTACGGGACGATTTCGAGCCGGGTGAGTCGGCGGTGGTCACGAGGCTCAGGCACCGGATCTCTTTGCAGAGGGCCTGGGCTTCACTGGAGAAGGCTCTGGAGTCTTTGGAGGGAGGGCTGTCCGGGGAGTTTGTGGCGATGGATCTTCGCGCTGGGATCGATGCGCTGGGAGAGATTACCGGCGCCGTCACGACCGACGATATCCTGGAGCGGATTTTCCGAGACTTCTGCATCGGAAAATGAAGGGCTGCTTGT
>JBJTAZ010000066.1:0-2951 GCA_046091085.1 Nitrospiraceae bacterium | reverse complement strand
CACCCGTTCCCTCAATCCCAAACCAATAACCCGACACCCGACAAACCAACCCGCGATGAAAAAGGCGCAACGACAAAGCATGCCATCTGATCGCCTTCCATCGCCGCAATTCAAATCATGCTCGCTCGTGAATAGGCCGGGATAGCGCCTTTGCCTGCCTATATCCCCAGTTTCCCGGTAGTTTTCTACCCGGCCAGTGACTTGCTGAGCGAAGCACCACCGGCGACGTTACAGCTCGCGGGTGAGTTTCAGTTCCTTCCACATCCAGGTCAAGTCGTATGGCGCTTGGCTATCTGTCGTGGCCCTGCGGTGTTCAGAGTTCTCCAACCGCTTCAACCATTCGATCACCTGCGCACGCCCACTTTTGATCTTTGCCGCTTGACGCGGTGATTTTCCGTCGAGGAAGGGCAGTGGATCATCCAAGGTTCGCCGGTAATGATCGTCGAGGTAATTGTGAATAATTTGCGCCGCGATCTCAGGAGGGATGTCGTCTTTGTCTGATGACTGAGAACCTTTTGATCTCTCCAGAGCTCTGTCGATGTCTTCATGGGATATGAGGGGAGAACCGATCAGGGAGCCCAGATGAGATGCCAAAAGATCACGCCCCTTTTCTGCACGCTCCCTGGAGTTCGTGCTCAGCAGAAGGGCTCCATTTTTGACCTCGATGCTGCCGAGGGATGTGCGACCGCTGTCGTCCACAGACTGGAAGGTCAGGCCTTCACGTTTCTTCGCGGCCATCCTTTGCGAGGGAGAGCCCCGGCCGTGCCATGTCCAACTCGCTTCTACCGGTGCATTCCTTTCGATGTAATCGATGCCGTCGATGACAGCGACCAGCTTGGCCTCATCCCCGCTGATAGGAAAGCGGACCTCCGAAAACATTATCTTGTCGCCATCCGTGTTGCGCATTTCCGGCAGGGGGGCGTTAATTTGCCCGAGAGCATCATTCAGCCACGCCTGGGTGAACAAGCGGGCCCCCGAAATCTGCAGAAGTAATGCCTTGATGGCCTCGGGGGCGATCTCCGGGCTCTCACCCTGCTTCTTCGCCTCGCGGCGCAGCTTGGTCCTGAGGGCCTTAGCCGTCTCCTCGAACACGGTCATGAACTTGCTGGACGCTTCATGGGACAGCAGGAGCATGCCGCCGGTGAAGCAGGGCTTGTTGTTGACCGTCACCAGCCGGGCTGCAATGCGGTCCCACCGGGCGGCGCTCTCCGAGCCCAGCTTTTCCTCGACGGTCACAGAATCTCCGCCCCGGATCATATCCCGCACCGTCATCGCTTTGCCCGGATCGAGGTCGACTACTTCATAAAGAGAGATTACGGAATCCCGAATTGCCGTCAGATATCGCTTGGCCGGAACCTTCTCGCGCCAGCCCCGGCGCTTCAGGTAGTCGTCGATGACATTGAGTTCGCCGTCGTCCCCGAACCGAGCGGTGAAGAAGTCTTCCAGGATCACGCCGTACAGCATGCCGAAGGCGTCGCTCAAGTTTTCGACGAGTTCCTCGACCGTCAGATCGAAATTGTCCGCAACGGAATCAAGATGTTTGGCAAACATCTGCTTCCTGTAGGGAGTCCAGTCATCCCTGACGGACCACTTCACAATGTTGCCTATGGCCTGATCGCGGCCTGCAATGGACATTTTGTAAACCTGTCGAACAGATTGGCGATGAATCGCCCCGGGTTTGCCGGAGGCTGTTTCGTTTGAGTCACGCTGCCTGTTTTTGCTCTCCGAGCATAGCGTAAAAGCGTTCCTCGGCTTCCGCCGGCGGGATGTTGCCGATAGCCGAGCTTATTCACGATGATTTTAGCTATTCTCAAGAAAACCAAGTGGGCGCTCACATGGCTGATATCGCAAGCCTTTGAAACCGTGGCAGCCTCGATTCTCAATTGCCGCGAAAAATCAGCTATTCATGATCGCTGTGAATAAGGCGGGCTAAATCTCTATGCACTGGCGAGTTGAATCCGCGTTGTCAAAAGACATAGTTTAGGGCGGACAACTTTTCAGGGGGAGGACCAGACCGGCGTTGCCCGCCTTGAGCCTTTAGGCTCGGGGTGCTGAATCCACGAAGGAGAGCAACGCCATGATGATCACTACCACACGCTCACCGATCTCGCTGGCGCCAGGCCTTGAAGCGGCTTGGCAAGACATGAACGGATCGTTCGAACGCTTCTGTCTGTCGGCTGGCATCGAAGCGATTGAGAAGATGCTGTGCGAGGACGCGCAGCGACTTGCCGGGGCGCGCTACGGGCGAATGGCGGAGCGTAGCGGCCGTCGTTGGGGGGCGACCGAGGAGATCGCAAGCCCTGCTAATTTTGGGATCAGCTCTTGCTGATGTTCCAGTAGGCGAGGATGGCGCCCTTCACCACGCCGTCGACGTTCTTCCGCCAGGCATAGAGCGGCATGAAGTTGCCGAGCAGCGCATAAGGCTGCACCTCGACCAGGCGGGCATGGAATTTGTTCAGGATCTCCATCCGCGCCTTCTCGTCCGGTTCGCGGATGAAGGCGTTGCGGAGCTTCTCGGCCTCCTCGTCGCAGGGCCAGCCGTTCCAATTCTTGCCATCGCAGGTCATCACCGCCGTGATGTTCGTCAGCGGATGATGGTAGGTGGAGGCCGTCCCGCGGCTGGTGAACATGTGCCAGCCGCCCTTGTCGGGCTCGTCCTTCTTGGTCATGCGCGTAACCACCGAGCCCCAGTCGTTGATCTGCATCTCGACGTTGACGCCGATCTCCTTGAGCCTCGCCGTCGCCACCTGGGCGAGAGCGCCGATCGCGGCGATCTCGTTGGTGGTGATCATGATCAGCTTCTCGCCCTTGGAGCCCGCCTCCTGCATCAGCTGCCTGGCCTTGGCGAGATCGACCTTCTTCACAGCGTCGGAGCCGAACTCGGTGCCGTAGGGCGTGCCGCAGATGAAGAACGAATGGCAGACCTTCCACCAGCGCTCGTCGTCGCCGGT
>JBJTAZ010000065.1:0-3944 GCA_046091085.1 Nitrospiraceae bacterium | reverse complement strand
CAAGGTGAACCGCTTCGGGCCGGCCGAGCCGGGATTGAAGAGCAGCGTCTTGCCCAGCCATTCGGTCTTCGGCTGATGCGTGTGGCCGAAGATGCAAATATCCGGCTGTTCCCGATCCAGAAACGCCCGCCCGTCCTTCGTCAGTTTGCCGCCTTTGTAGATGATGTGCCGGATCGCAATGCGTTTCCCGCTTAATTCGAGTACGGCTTCGCTGTCAAAGCCGCTTTGCTCATCGCCATCCACGTTGCCGGAGACCGCCGTCACCGGTGCCAGCGCTTGCAGTTGCCTGATCACGGATTGATCGCCGATGTCGCCCGCATGGAGGATGTGATCGACGCCGGCGAAGTGCCGCAGGATCGTCCGGTCGAAAACCCCGTGCGTATCAGCAATCACGCCGATGCGAACCGGCTTTTCAGACATCGTGTCCCCTGCTTACAACCCCGCCTGCACCGTGTTCCACTCGAAGGTAAACGGTTCAGGTTCCTGACGGGACAACGCCGCCGCTTCGGCCTTGAGCCGTTCGGCGCGGACCGCGCTCATGGGATGGGTGGAAAGCATCTCGACTTGTAGCTTGTCGGACTCCGAGAGGCGTTCGAAAAACCGGATCATGCCGTCCGGCGCGATCTTGGCGCGATGCAGCAGTTGCAGACCCTGCAGATCCGCCTGCGTTTCCTGCTCCCGCCCGAACTTCAGCGTCGCCAGCTCGATGCCCAATCGCTTGACCAGTCCGACCAGACCCTGCTGATCCCCGACGAACACCGTCACCACGGCGACCAGCCCTACCATCTTGACGATCCGCTCCAGCCCATGGCGCAACAACACATGGTTCAGCTCATGGGCGAGCACGCCGGCCACTTCCTCCGGGCTTTCGGATTTTTTGAGCAACCCCGTGAACACGATGACGTAGCCGCCGGGTAGGGCGAAGGCGTTGACCACGTCACTCCGCACCACCGTCACGTTGAACGTATAAGGGTTGCCGGGGGCCGCGTCGGTCAATCGCTTGGTGATCTCTTGCACCGCCGCCATAGCCGGCCCCTCTTTGACGACCGTCTGGCCTGCCAGGAATTGACTCCTCGCCGCCTCCCCGATCGGCTGCTCCCACTCGACGGGAATCCGGCTCACCGCCATGCGCACCAGGGCATCGGAGCCGAGCCAGAGCAACAGGATGAGCCCTACGACGGACCCGAGCGCGACGAACAGAATCGTCCGGCGGCCGTGTCGGGCACGGCGTACTGTTTGCGCGGTGCGCTCGACGTGAGCCGTCAATTCCAGCGGGGCTGCTTGCCGGAAGGCCCGGATCAGGTCCGGATCTTTCAGATAAAGCGTTCGCCCGTCGCCATGAGATTGCCACTTGAGGACGAGGTGGTCATGGTCGAACCCGCCCGCGTCAATCGAGAGGGAGGAGAAGGGAATCGTCTCCGCCGGCGCATCGTCTAAATGGAGCATCAACCCGCTCGACGACACGTCCGCATAGCATGGGACACCAGCACCAGGCAGATGATCCTCGAAGCAGAGGGCATTGGGAGAAAATTGACTCATGGAATCATTGACGATTCAGAGGAATTGACGATTGCACCAGCGTCGATTGACGAATGGCTTTTAATGAATCAATGACCCAATGAACCAATCGTCAATTTCATTCAGAGACAGGAATAAACTGCCTAATCCAATTTCCGAATCCGCCTGGGTTGCGGCTCTGGATGTAGACGACGCCCGGCCCCCGAAAGCGGCAGACGAGCCCTTCGCCGGAGGTGAAGCTGGCGATCCAGCCGGCTGAGGCCTTTTCGATGTTGTAGGACGTCGTGGCGGTCCAGGCCACCAGGTGGCTGTTGTCCACGATGTATTCCTGGTCCGGCTTGAGTTCGACCTTGTGGATCGCGCCGAAACTGTTCAGGACCAGGGTGCCGGTCCCGCTCATGCGGAGGATGAAAAAGCCCTCCCCGCCCAACAGCCCGCGGCTGAGGCTTTGCATCTTACTCTCGATCTTCACGCCGTCGGCTCCGGCCAGAAACCCATCCTTCTGGACCAGATATTCGTTCACCCCGTCCAGATTCAGAACCACGATGTCGCCGGGTACGGTTGGGGCGAGGAGCACTTCGCCTGCGCCGCGGGTCGCCCGCAAGGTCTGAAAGAAGAATTTTTCTCCGCTCAGCATCCGGCGGGACAGGGCGCCGAGAAAGCCACCCTCCATCTTGCTTTCCACGTCCACCGTGGGCGAGCAGGCCACCATCGCGCCCGATTCGGCCTTGACGGTCTCCCCCGCCGCCAATTCGACCCGCACCATTGGAAACGCCCCCGGGTATAAAATCTCGCTTTTCATCGTGCCTTCTCCTCTACCCTGCTTCTCTAGCCTGTCACCCACCCATAGATTCGGTTGCTCGGATCGGTCGCGCCGCCGCGATAGGCCATCTTGATCCGGCCGATCGCGTCCTTCGGCAGCTCGTGCCGTTTCGCCGCCACATCCACCCCGAACACCTTCGCCGCGTTCAGTCCGAAAATCTTTTCCTTGATTTCGCGCGTCAGCGGCGCGAAGCCCTTTTGCTGGATCAACTCATCCGGCATCTGAAACCGCCGGAAGGCTTCGATCTGCCACTGAGGCGAACCATACCAGATCGAGTCTGTGCCCCACACGACATGGTCGGGGCCGAAGGCACCGATCACCTCCCCCAGCAAGTGGGCGCAGATGCCCGGATGGGTCGTGACCAGCTGGGCGAAGGTGCCGCCCAGCTCCATATAGATGTTGGCAATCTTGGGCTCGGCCCTCTTCATCCGGCAGAATTCGCTCGTCCAGGGAATCTCCCCCGTGCGCGCAAAATTGATCGCCAAGCCCGCCGCGCTGCGGAAGCCCGAATGGTAGACCAGAAACTGGATGTCCGGAAAATCCTTGGCGGCTTTGATCAGGTCTTTCGGATGGTTGAAATCCTCCACCGGCCCCAGCGGCAGCCCCTTGTGGACGCAGACGCGGGGCACGCCCAAGGCCCGCGCCTTTTCCAGCATCGGATAGGCAATCTTCTCATCGTCCATCCACCAGCCTTCGTCATGGCCTTTGGGGGGCGCGCCCGTATAGCACTTCCAGGCGTTCACCTTGAGTTGCGCCACCTGCTGAGCCATGAAATCCCGGTCTTCCCGCCCCAGTTGCGGCGTCACCAACCCGTGGGCCAGCATCCGCTGCGAGCCGGCCACCCGGTTCACCTCGTCCCGGATATGGGCCATCTCCTTCGGCGGGACGACGGCCAACTGCGGGTAAGGACCGGGCGGCGTGCTGATCAGGCCGATGGAGGTCTCACTGTCCAGCAACACTTCGCGCAGAAAATTCTCCCAGGACAAATCCGCCAACGTGCCCCGATCCCCGGCCAGTTTGGGGTTGAGCCCGGCTTCGCGCGCCCGCTTGCGAATGGCGAGCAGCCGGTCTTTCGTCACGGCTCCTTTGCGCGCCGCTTCTTCGTTCATGGGATCGTAGTTCGACCCGACATAGTGCGTCTGGACGTCGAAGATAAAATAGGGATCGCCCTGACGCTCGGCGAAGGCTGCGGCTTCCACCAGCTCCACATCCAGCACATCGAAGAATTTTCCGAAGACCGAGTTCATCGCCAGCAAAGCCGCCGCCATGCCGCCGGTGGTCCGCAGAAAGTCCCGCCGGCTCAGCCCCAGCCGCTTGGCGGCCCGGTCGCCGGCCACAGCAATCAGCCGGTCCACCAACGCCTGATCCTGGGTCTGGGGTAACGGGGGACATTCCTCGTTCGACACGAGGCGGGTTGGGATCGGCGCGGGCATCGTGACGCCCCGCTTCATGCCTGGTGTGATCGTAAAGCGATGGGGGTTGCTCATAAGACGAGTCTCCGTGGAATGACAAGCCGGTCAGATTCTGTGGATAAGCCCGATGGGAGTCAAGTCGCCATAGGACAGGCCGGTCACTGCACAACGTACCGAACGGCCAGCAAGCC
>JBJTAZ010000064.1:0-2536 GCA_046091085.1 Nitrospiraceae bacterium | reverse complement strand
CGGGGGCTGGCATCCTGACGACTGGACCGATTTCCTGAGCCGCGAATTACCGAAACTCGCGGAGGCGGCTCGGCGCCACGTTCCGGGAATCCGCCGCATCATTCTGGAGCCGGGCAAGGCCCTCTCGCAGCCCTCGATGTGCCTCCTGACCCGCGTCCTCGAGGTGCGCCGGTCTCGGACCTCGGCGGAGGTCGTCATCGACGGGTCGATCGCAGAGCTGCCTGACGTCCGGTCTCACCCGCACCACGTGGTGTCGCTCGGCCAAGCTGGCGCGCCGACCCTGTGGGGCTCCGGACGCGACCGCATCCTGGGCCGTTTGTGCATGGAGTTCGACATCCTGTCGGACGCCGTGCAGATTCCGCGACGCTTGCGGGCCGGAGACCTGATCGCCTATAAGAACGCCGGCGCCTACGATGCGAGCATGGCTTACAGTTTCGGCACGGGCGGAGCGGCGCTCCCGCAACCGGGCCTGCCGAACCTGAAGGCGCTGCGCCCCAAGCTGCGATCGCACGCCGGCTGATGGTCGGCTCGCCGGGGAACGACCCGGCCGCACAGGGCAAGAAAGGAGGCCTGATCATGACCACTATACGACGGCCCGCTGCGTCGGTCGGATTGCTCGTGCTGGCGACGCTCGCGGTCGTCGGCTGGACGCTCTCGACACCCCGAGCCTGGGCCCAAGGCGCCACGGACTTTCCCGGCACGGTCCTGACGGTTGACCCGGCGGCGGGCAAGCTGGCGGTGAAGAAGGACGGCGGGGGCACGCGCTTCACGTTCACGGTCAACGAGAAGACGCAGTTCGAAGGGGCCGCCAAGAGCCTGAAGGACGTCAAGAAAGACGACAAGGTCACGGTCCTCTATGTCGTGACGGGCCGTCAGTATCTCGCGCAGAAGATCGTGAAGAAATAGGTATGGAGATCAACGCCCATACCCAGCACTGCGGCCTGCTCGGTAATCCCGTCGAGCACTCCCTCTCGCCGGCCATCCACAATGCAGCCTTCCAAAAACTGGGCCTGAACTTCGTTTATTTAGCCTTCAAGGTCGAGGACGTCGAAGGCGCAGTCCGCGGCATCCGCGCCCTGGGCAACCTGCGCGGGTTCAGCGTGACGATCCCGCACAAGGTGGCGGTGATGCCGTATTTGGACGAGATCGAGCCGACGGCCAAGAACATCGGCGCGGTCAACACGATCGTCGTCGAGCGAGGCAAGCTGACCGGCTACAACACGGACGCCACCGGCGCCATCATGGCGCTCAAGAACGCGGGGGCCGCGCCGGCCGGCCCGCGCGTGCGGCTGGGGGGATCGGGAGGGGCGGCGCGGGCGATCGCCTTTGCGCTGGCCGCGGAGCCGAGCCTGGGCGGCCTGCACATCGTGGGCATCGACGAAGCGGAGCGCACCGCACTGGTCGGCGACCTTCGCGCGCGCACGCGCGTGGCTGTCGAACAGGGGCCGCTCGACGCGCGGACGCTGCCGCAGGCGATCGCGCAGGCCTCCGTACTGATCCACGCCACGCCGATCGGCATGCATCCGAAGGTGACCGAGAGCTGCATTCCTCCGGACCTGCTCTCGCCGCATCTCACGGTCATGGACATCGTCTACAATCCGCGCCGCACCAAGCTGCTGAACGACGCCAGGGCCAAGGGCTGCAAGACCATCGAGGGGCTGGACATGTTCCTGAACCAAGCCGTCGCGCCGTTCGAACTCTGGACGGGCCGGCCGGCGCCGGCCGACGTGATGAGGTCGGTCCTCGAGTCCCGGTTCTCATGAACATCGTCTTGATCGGCTACCGGGGCACGGGCAAGAGCAGCGTGGGCAAGGTGCTGGCCGAGCAGCTGCATCGCCGCCTGATTTCCACCGACGAGGAAGCGGTCCGGCGGGCCGGTCTGTCCATCCCCGACCTCGTCAAGCAATCGGGATGGGAGCGCTTCCGGGACCTGGAGTCGGAGGTTTGCCGCGACCTGGCCGGGCAGGCCGGGTTGATCATCGACACGGGCGGGGGCGCGATCTTGAGTCAACAGAACGTGGCGGCGCTCAAGGCCCACGGAACGCTCTTCTGGCTGACGGCCGCTGGTTGTCGCTGACCGGCACCAAATCCTTCGTCGAGGAAATCGAAGAGGTGTTGCGGGCCAGGCGGCCCGCCTACGAAGCGGCGGCCGACCATGTCGTCGAGACGGACGGCCGATCGCTCGCCGAAGTGACCGACACCATTCTCGCCCAGATCCGATCCAACTCCAAGCCCGCCCGAAGTTGAACTCGTGTTTTCTCCATGCTATGCTTTTTTCGCAATTCATCGCTGCGGGTCCGAGTGATGGAAAGAGGAGTGGAGAGGCCCTGATCCGATGTTGCCTTGCGAGCAGATGCCGGACGGCAAGCTGAGTGACCCAATGGTGCAGATCGGCGCGCCCCTTCCTTCCGACGGCTCTCGCCACGACAACATCCACAGACCTGGAGGTCGCCGTGGGGACAAAATTGTATGTCGGCAGTCTTCCCTATTCCACCACTGAACAGGAGTTGAGCCAGCTCTTTTCCCAGCACGGGAC
>JBJTAZ010000063.1:0-2987 GCA_046091085.1 Nitrospiraceae bacterium | reverse complement strand
CCCCAGCCCTTCACCCTGCAGGCGATCCGCGACAGCGGCAAACGATTCCCTGGGCCAGCGCTTGGTGGCCCAACGGGCCGACACGTTCATCGCAATCCAGTGCTCGCCGGCGGAGAGGCCATGTCGGCCCAACAGGTCCGCGACCAGGGATCGGTCGTCGTGCAACGGACGAAACCGAAACTCCGGTTCGCCCAGGGCCGGCGCGCCGAGCGCCTGCGCCACGAGCAGATACCGGTCTACCGCATGCATGTCCGATGTCGGGACCGCCACCCGCTGGGTATAGAAACAGGGGCTCCCTTCCCGCGCATTGGCAAATCCGATACGTGCCGGAGCGCTGGCCAGCCAAGCCATGGCCCCGCTCCGAAAGAGCCCTTGCAGATCCACGGCCACATCGAAGCCCTGGGCACGTAGGTGCGGGACCTGCGAGAGCCAGCCGGCAAGCCCTGGCCTCACAGCGCAGATATCGTCCACCCCTTCCATCCGCTCGACAATCCCGGCCCACTGCCGTTTGACGAGCCAGGTGAAGGATGCGCGAGGAAAACGGCGATGCAGAGCGGCCAATGTCGGCATCGCATGGACCACATCACCGAGCGAACTGGGCTTGATGAAGAGAATCCGCCGATAGTCTCGTTCCCCCGTCACGGCGCCAACCCTTGCCCAGGCTGCCCCCCCTCACGGGACGCCACAAGGAGCGATCCATCTGCCGCCCGGCCTGTCGCGTCCTTGAGAATCCAGTCCACCGCCTCGGCCAACCCGGCTGCGACATGATCCGGCTGACGACCGGACGCCTCCAACGCCGCCAAGGACTCGGCGCTCGTGGGGCCGGTGGTCACCAACACCGTACGCGCGCCGATCCGCCGCCCCAGCTCGATGTCCCGAGCCTGGTCGCCCACGACATAACCGGCCGAAAGGTCCAGCCCGAGATCCGCCGCCGCCCGCTCCGCCATCGCGCTGTTAGGTTTGCGGCAGAGGCACGCGTCGTCCGGATGGTGCGGGCAGAAGTAGATGGCGTCCAGAGTTCCCCCGCCCGCTTCCAGCAGGGCCAGCAACTTGGCATGAACGGCCTTCAACGCCTCCACCGTGAAGAACCCCCGCGCGACTCCCGACTGGTTGGTCACCAGCACGAGCCTGGCCCCAGCCTGCTTCAGTCGCGCCACCGCCTCGACGACGCCGGGCAGAAGCACCAGCTCGTCCGGCGATTTGATGTAGCTGGTGTCCCGGTTTACGGTTCCATCCCGATCCAGCAAGACCGGCACACCCCGCAAGGCGGAAGCCGGAAGGTGTAACGCAGCCGGCAACGGCATTGCCTCCCTGTCCTGCCTTCCGCCTGTTGCCGCCGGCCTTTCCAACAACGCACCAGCGGCCGCAGCAACCTCATCCACCGTAACCTTGGTCATGCACCGATGGTCGATCGGACATTCCCGCAGCAAACAGGGCGCACACTCGACCGGCTGGCGGACGATCGCATGACGGTCGCCGACTGGAGACGTGGTCCGGTGATCGGTCGGTCCGAACACGGCCACCACCGGCACGCCGAATGCCGCAGCGATGTGCATCGGCCCCGTATCGTTAGTGAGAAACAGATCGCAGCGCTTCGTCACCGCCATCAATTGCCGCACGCTCGTCTGTCCGGAGAGGACGATCGCCGGCACGCGAAGCAGCTCCGCGATGCTCCGGCCCAAGGCCTCCTCCCCCTTGGCGCCGACGATCACGACGCGGACCGGTCGGCCGTGCAGTCGCTGATCGCCAGCCAGTCGCTCAATCGTCTCCGCAAAGCGGTCTGGCAGCCACCGTTTCGCGCCGCCATAGGTCGAGCCGGGATTGAGGCCGATGATGCAATCCTCTGCATCCACGCCCCGTTCAGCCAGCTTGGCGGCCATGGTCCGCTCTTCCGGCTCGGAGAGAAAGAGCCGTGGCGCAGCCCCGGGCCCCGAGACGCCCAGCGGCTGGAGCATATCCAGGTAATACTGGACCTGATGCCTGAGCAGAGTCCGACTGCCTCGTTCGATGGGATCGGTGAGGAGCCAGCCCCGCCCATCCGTCGCATAGCCGTAGCGGCGGGTGATCCCGGCCAAAAAGGCGATCAGCGCCGCCTCGAATGCGTTCTGAAACAAGATCGCCAGGTCGAACCGCCGGCGGCGCAATTCCTCAGCCAGGGCCCATTTGCCCATCAAGCCCGCATGCTGCTTTCGGTCTTCATAGACCAGGACATGATCCAACGCCGGATGGTTGGCCAGCAGCTCCGCGATCGTCGGCTTGACCAGCAACGTCAGCTCCGCGTCCGGGAACAGCCCGCGGACCGCGCTGAGCGCCGGCTCGCACATGACCGCATCCCCGATCCAATTGGGCCCCCGCACCAACAGGCGCCTGACCGATTCTTTACGCAACGCCGACTCCTTCGAAGACCAGCTGTTCCACCCGCTCCCGCCCCTCCAGGATCTCCATCTCCAACCGCAAGGCCAGCACCCGATCGCCCGGCGTCAACAACGGCGCCACTTTGCCTGCGTCCTTCTCCGTCGTCACCAGGAACTGCGCCCCGCAGCGCTTCGCCTGCTCGCGGATCCGTTCCAGATCGCCGCTTCGATAAGTATGATGGTCCGGAAACCGCAGCTCGCCCGCGACAATCGCGCCGAGACCGGCCATCGTCGCGCTGAACGATCCGCCGTTCCCAATCCCGCTGAACAGAAAGACTGCCTGTCCCTTCACCCGGGCCAAGGCCTGCTCCGCCCCGCCCGCCACATCCACCAACGTGTCCGGGGTGAACCGCAGGCGAATCGGCGGCGCCGTCAGCCCCAAGCCCTTGACGATCTCCGCAACGGCTAGGTCCATTCGGGCCTGATCGACGAGGGTCAGACACACCAGCGTCGCACGGGCAGCGGCGGATAAGGGCTCCCGCAAACGCCCGGCCGGGAGCAGCGCGTGCAAATCCTCCGGCGCCGAGGCATCCACGAGCAGCAGGTTCACATCGCGGTGTAGGGCCAAATGCT
>JBJTAZ010000062.1:0-10880 GCA_046091085.1 Nitrospiraceae bacterium | reverse complement strand
GTGAAATGAGCCGCGCTACAGCCGACCCCCATCGCATCCGAACACTTCGCCCACGAGCACCGCGACTTCACCGATGCGAACGCGAGCAAGGTCGGCCGCGACGAGTTGGCCGAGGGGGGCACCCTCTTTTTGGACGAGATCGGCGACATGCCGCCGGAGCTCCAGGCCAAGCTGCTGCGGGTGATCGAGGCCCGAGAAATGGAACGGGTCGGCGGGACCAAGACGCTGCGCCTGGACGTGCGCGTGCTGGCCGCCACCAATGCGGACCTGGAGGAGGCGGTGCACACCGGCACGTTCCGCAAGGACCTGTACTATCGGCTCAAGGTGTTTCCGATCGAGCTCCCGCCGCTGCGCGAGCGCCGCGAGGACATCCCGGCCCTGGCCCGCCACTTCGTCAAGAAGTACGGAGCCCGGCACCGCAAGCCGGTGACGCGCATCGCCACGCCGGCCCTGCGCGCGCTGGCCGCCTACGCCTGGCCTGGCAACGTGCGCGAACTGGAGCATGTGATTGAACGCGCCGTACTCCTCTGCCAGGGATCCGTGCTGACGGTCGAGTCCCTCGACGGGGAGTTTGCGCCGGAGCCGGAAGCCAAGCAGGACGGCAAGCCGCGCACGATGGCCGAGGCCGAGCGGGCTCACATCCTGTCCATTCTCGAAACCAGCGGATGGGTCGTGGCTGGGCGCCCGGGCGCCGCGGCCCGTCTCGGCCTCAAACGCTCGACTCTCCAGCACCGGATGAAGAAACTGGGAATCAAACGACCAGCCAGGCGCCGCGCTTAAATGAATGCCCATATTTGGGCATTCACAGAACCGTAGTGCCAGCATACGGGCTCTGAATATTCTTCGCCCTTTTCGCCCTTGCCGCCGGTCCTGCCACTTTCCTGCGAGCAGTCAATGGGTTGGTTGCCTTGCATGTCTGGGGCTGCTCCATGGCATCGTCCCTGCTCTCTCTACCGGCCATGCCACAGACCGACAGATCCTCGACCACACCGGAATCGGTCGCGCAGGCCGTGCAGGCCTATCTGGACGAGCGTCCCCAGCTCGGCCGCGACCTGCCCGAGGGAGCGCGGGCTTTCGCGTGGTGCGGCGACACGTTCGATTATCTCATCGAGGGGCTGACCGATCGGCTGGCCGCTCGGGGCATTGATTTCACCAGTGCCTTCCCCGGCCCCTTCCGCCTCTGGGACGAGGACCAGCAACCGGACGGCGAGCATGTGCGGCGGTTCTGGACGACGGCGCTGGCACAGGGATGCCCGGTGGCCAGACTCTGCACCTACTTTTTTCACCGGCACGACACGCCGGCGATTCCCAGGCCGCCCCTCGTGGTGGCCTTTCCGCCGGACTATCCGGACTGTCGAGGGGATGAGCCAGACGGCCGATGAACTACGTCGCGCTCAAAATGCTCTTCGGCGACCGGGCCAAGTACCTGATGCTGCTCTGCGGCCTGACCTTCTGCGTCATGCTGATCGTGCAGCAGGGTTCGATCTTCTGGGGCCTTATGATCTGGTCCCAATCCGGCATCAGCAACCTAAACGTCCAGATTTGGGTGACCGACCCGAACATCAGCCAGGTGGCGGAGGTGAAGCCCATCGCCACGACCACCGTGGAACGGGTGCGGAGCGTGCCGGGCGTCGAGTGGGCCGTGCCCCTCTACCGAGGCGTGGGACGGGCACGTCTGGCCAACGGCGAGTATCATCAGATCACGCTCATGGGACTGGACGCCTCGACCCTCATCGGCCGCCCGGCCCACATGGAGGCGGGACGGATCGAAGACCTGCGGACGCCGGATGCGGTCGTGGTGGATCAGTGGGCGGTGGAACGAATGGGCGGGCCGGAGGTGATCAAGATCGGCACGGTCTTCGAGGTCAACGACAAGAAGGCCCGCATCGTGGGGATCGCCCACGTGCAGAAGGACTTTCAGAACATCCCCTCCGTCTATGCGACCTACGAGCGGGCCACGGCCTATGCCCCGCCCGAGCGGCGGATGCTCTCCTACGTCCTGGCCAAGGCCAAGGACCACGAGCCGGTGGAGACGGTGACCAGGCGCATCACCGAGCAAACGGGCCTGGGCGCCTTCACCCAGGAAGAGTTCGGGTGGAAGACGATCCTGTGGGTGCTCAAGAACACCGGCATCGGGATCAATTTCGGAACCACCATTCTGTTGGGCTTCATCGTCGGCATGGCCATCGCCGGCCAGACGTTCTATTTGTTCACGGTCGAGAACCTCAAGCAGTTCGGCGCGCTCAAGGCCATGGGAGCCAGCACCTTTGCTTTGGCCCGCATGATCATCCTGCAAGCCTTTACCGTCGGGTTGATCGGGTTCGGCGTGGGCATCGGACTGGCCACCGCGTTCGGGACCCTCGCCTCGTCCAAAGGCCAGCTCCCGTTCGCCGAAACCTGGCCGCTCTTGTGGCTCGTGTTCGGTTCCTTGTTGGCAATCTGCACCTTTTCGGCCACGATCAGCATCATCAAGCTGGCCAAGCTGGAGCCGGCGATCGTATTCAGATGAGCAGGTAGAGATGGAACTGGATGTGCTAACAACGGCCGGCGAGATACCCGGTCAAGAGGACGCGCCGCCCGCCGTCCGCGTCAGGGGTGTCGTCAAGTCGTTCGGCAGCGGCGACACCAAGGTCACCGCGCTGAAGGGCATCGATCTGGACGTTCGCATGGGCGAACTGCTGCTGCTGGTCGGCGAGTCCGGCGGCGGCAAGACGACCCTGTTGTCGGTGATCGCCGGCATTTTGGACATCGATGAAGGCCAGTTCGACGTGTTGGGCGTACCGCTGCCGCAAATGTCCGGCGGAAGGAAAACCAAGTTCCGCGGGCAGACGATGGGATTCGTTTTCCAACAGTTCAACCTGCTGCCGGCCTTGACGGAGGCCGAAAACGTGGCGGTCCCCCTGTTCATCCACGGCACGCCCAAGAAAGAGGCGTTGCAGCGCGCGCGGACCATGCTGGAGACCGTGGGCCTGGGGGACCGGACGGAGTTCGTGCCGGCCAAGCTGTCCGGCGGGCAGCAGCCGCGGGTCGCCATCGCCCGCGCGCTGGTGTCCGAGCCGAGACTGCTGATCTGCGACGAGCCGACGGCCGCACTGGACGGCGAGAACGGGCAGAAGATCATGGCGATTCTGCGGGACGTCGGCCGCTCGCCTGACCGGGCCGTGATCGTCGTGACCCACGACAGCCGCATTTTCCATTTCGGCGATCGCATCGCCGAGCTGACCGATGGACGGATCGTGAGCGTACATGGAGTGCCGCCCGATCAGATGGCGGGACTCCGGGCACCGGAGAACCGAGCATGATCGTGCTCAAGCGACTCAGCGTCTGGGTCTCCCTGGCCGGACTGCTCTTCACCGCCTGGATCTTGATGACTGCCAAGAAGCAGGAGCCGATGCCGGCGCCGATCGAGCCCCCGCCGACGAGCCCCTACGAGACCACGGTGGCCGCTTCCGGCATCATCGAGGCGGAGAACGAGAACGTGCGGATCGCCCCGCCGGCCGCCGGGCTGATCACCAAGGTTTTCGTGAAAGTCGGCGACCAGGTGGAGCTGGATGCGCCCCTGCTCCAACTGGACGATCGGGAATTGCGCGCACAGCTCACCGTGCGCCAGGCCGCCATTCCACCGGCGGAGGCGCGGATCGACGAACAGCGGAATCGGCTGGAAGATCTGCAGGTCCAGTACAAGCGGCTGCAAGCCGTGCACGACCGTCGGGCCGTCAGCGAGGACGACGTCAAGCGGACCTGGTACGCGATGGAGGCGAATAAGCGAGTGTTCGTGCGGAACGAGGCGGACCTGATCCAAGCCGTCGCTCAGCGGGACGAGACCAAGATCCTGCTGGAACGGCTCACGATCAGGGCTCCCCGGGCCGGGACCGTGCTGCAAGTCAACGTGCGCGCCGGCGAGTATGCGACGCCCGGGGCCGCGGAAACCTTGATCCTGCTCGGCGAGACCCAGCGGTTGCAGATCCGCGCCGACGTAGACGAGGTGAACGCGCCGCTGGTCAAAGCCGGCAACCCCGGCGTGGGCTACCTCAAGGGCTCGACCGCCCAGTCCATCCCGTTGACGTTCGCCCGCATCGAACCCTACATCGTGCCCAAGAAATCCCTGACGGGAGACAACACGGAACGGGTGGATACCCGCGTGCTCCAGATCATCTACCGCTTCGACCGACCGCCCTTTCCGGTCTACGCAGGCCAGCAGGTGGATGTGTACATCCAGCGCAACGGGTCTTCGAAAGCGCCGGCGGCGCCGGGCAAGGAATGACGACATGACGAGCGATCGCGCAATATCGGCGACTTGGTTTCCCCTCCTGCTGGCGCTCGCCCTGGGCGGGTGCGTGCAGGGGCCGGACTACAAGAAGCCGGACGTGGCGGTGCCGTCCGACTGGGACGCCATGGCAACCGGCAAGGACCAGGCCGGCGCACCCATCGCGACCAGCAAGCTGCCGGAAGCCCGCTGGTGGCGGGAGTTCAACAACGAGGAGTTGAGCGGTCTGATCGAGCAGGCGCTCGAGCGCAACCACGACGTCCGGCGCGCCGCGTCCCGCGTCCTGGAGGGCCGCGCCACGCTGATGGCGGCCGGCGCCGGCCTCTACCCGCAGCTCAACATGCAGGGCCAATACTCGCACCTTGAAATTTCGAAGAACACGTTGGCGGGGCTGGCGCTGGCCAGCGGCCGCGCCACGCCACAAACCTTCGCGACGCCCGGCACGGGATTCGACCTCTGGAACGCCGCGCCGGACCTGAGCTGGGAGCTGGACCTCTGGGGCCGCATCAGGCGGGGCATGGAAGCGGCCTCGGCCGAGGCGGTCGGGCTGGAGCAGGACCATCGGGCGGTGGCCTTATCCCTCATCAGCGACCTGGGTCAGGCCTACTTTCGCCTGCGCGAGCTGGATGAGCAAGTGTCGATCGCCGAGAAGAACCTCGCGAAGCGAAAGGACGCCTTGGGCCTCATTCAGAGCCGCGCCTCCGTCGGGCTCGCCTCCGAGCTGGACGTGAAACGGGCCGAAGTGCTCGTGGCGGAGAGCGCCGCGCAGATCCCCGAGTTCCAACGGCTGCGGGCCGTCGAGCTGCACCGGCTCGAAGTCCTGACCGGCGCCACGCCCGGCACCCTGCAGCTTGCGTCCAAGCCGCTCCGGTCGGTCGCCACGCAGCCGGAGATTCCGGTCGGCCTGCCGTCCCAATTGCTGGAACGGCGGCCCGACATCCTGCAAGCCGAGCGGACGCTCGTCGCGGCCAACGCACGGATCGGCGAGGCCCGCGCCTACTTTTTCCCGTCCGTGTCCATCACCGGCCAGGGCGGGTTGCAGAGCGTGGCCTTTTCCAACTGGTTCAACGGCAACAGCCGCACGTTCAGCATCGGGCCCTCCATCACGCTGCCCATTTTTCTCGGCGGGACCAATGTGGCCCGCCTGGATGCGGCCGAGGCCCGGTACGAACAGATGCTGGAGAGCTATCAGCAGACGATCCTGAATGCGTTCCGGGAAGTGGCGGACCAGCTGGTGTCCATCCGCGCCAGGACCGAGCAGCGGGACCGGCAACGCGAGCAAATGGCGGCCGCGGAGACGGCCCTGGAGCTGGCGCAGGTCCGCTACCGCGAGGGGTTGGTGAATTATCTGGACGTGTTGGAGGCGGAGCGGAGCGTGCTTGCCGCCGAGACGCAGCTGGTGCAGACGGAACGGGCGAGACTGACCGACATGATCACCCTCTTCAAGGCGTTGGGCGGAGGCTGGGAATCGTCGCCGGTCTCGGTCCCCGTCGCCGCCGCCGCCGCGACGAAAGGCGGCTGATCCCTTCGCTCAATCCAAACGCGTCCACTGTTTCCGCAGCATCGCGCCGCCCCAGGCCAAGGCTAGCAGCATCACCAGAATTCCGACCTTGTAGGCCGCGTCCGCCAGCTGGTGGTCGTACTGGAGCCAGTTGAGATCGCCCAGGATATTGTTCCAGTCGTGCCCATCGTCCTCCTTGCCGTTCACCCCGCTCAGCAGAATCAACTCACGATCGCGGGCGGCGTTGATGTAGTGGGCGATGTCCAGGAAGTTGTCCCCCCACCACCAGAGTGCGACCGAAAACCCGAAGCCGTCCTTCGTCTTGAGCAACAGCACTCCCGCGCAAATCGCCGGCATCAGCAGTTGACCCAGCGTGCCGCCCAGGATTCGCATGAACCGGCCGAGCGGGGTGAAGAGGAGATGGCCCGCCTCGTGAAACGGCGTGTTGATGAGGTGGAGGAAGCGGCTCTCGTACTCGACCGCCGTTGGCGTCACCATGAGCGTGAGGCTCCAATGGGTCGCCTTCATGGGACCGATGACTATGTGCCAGCTCCAAGCCATGAGCTCGAGCAGGACCAGGGCCCGCGCGCCCCATTCGATGGGGTTCACGTCCCGTTCGGCGGGAAGCAGCCAACGGCCGACCCAATGGTCGGGCGGGGGTTCATCGTCGGCATCTGTCGGAAACGCCGGAGCCGGCGGCGGAGACACGACGGCGTCCGTGATCGCGGGCGGCCGGTACTTGGCGAAGATGAGCCCGCAGCGGCGGCAGTCGGCGCGACCCTCTTCCTGTTCGAACCGGCATTTGGGACAGAGCATCGGCCTCCCCTGAGCGGCCGGCGGCGACTACTTGGACGAGGGTTCGCCCAGCACGCACCACATGCGGCGGGTTCCAGACTTCTGATCCGTGACCGGCTCGCCGGAGAAGAAACTCACCTGCCAGGCCACGATGTCGTCGGTCGGATGGGGCGTGGCGGTCCAGAAGATCGCCGACTTGATATTCGAAAAGGGATGGCCGGGCGGCAGCGCCGGGTCCTTCTGCGCCGGATCGATGAGCGCCTTCACCTCTTGAATCGTCGGTGCCCGCCAGCCGTTTTTACCGCCGACCCTCTTCGTCGTGCAGCGCTCGACCGACCGGCTCCAGACATCGTGCTCCAAATCCGGCGCCTGCTCCCAGATGAGTCCGGTCTGAGCATCCTTCACTCCGACGCCATCGAGCGCGAGAGCAAACCGCTCCGCTGCTGAACTAGCCTGGTGAACCGACAGCAGGACGACGAACGTCGCGATCCCCACCCATGGCGTCGGCTTTCCGTGACTCATGGCTGCAAGCCCCTCGAGCGCCGGTCAGTGGAAGGAAAATGGAACCGGCGCAAAGGTGACGATAAAGATCGCCAGCGCGCCCCAGCCGACCCAGACGCGGGTTGGGCCCAACGCTTCCTCCGGGTCCGATACGGGCGGATGGGCAAAGCCCAGCAGGCCCGCCATGGCCGCCCAGAGAAACCATCCATGCCAGCCCACAAAGCCCAGCACGAGCAGGATCGGTACGATCACCAAGGCCATCGTTCGCTGCCGTGTTCCCCACAGAGCATAGGCGACGTGTCCTCCATCCAACTGTCCGATGGGGATCAGATTCAGCGAGGTCACGAACAGGCCGAACCAGGCGGCGAACCCGACCGGATGCAGCAGGACATCGTAGCCTTCGGGAAGCGGGCCGAGCACCAGCCAGGACACAAACTGCAGCAGCAGCGGTTCTCCCAAGTGCAGGCCGAAGGTGTGCTCGTCCTTGACTACCTGCGACAAACTCAAGCCGATCACCAGCGCCACGACCGCCACGACGAAGCCGGCGATGGGGCCGGCCACGCCGATGTCGAACAGGGCTTTGCGGTTCAGGATCGGCCCGCGTATGCGGATGATCGCGCCGAAGGTCCCGATGAAGTGCGGCGGCCCCGGAATGAACAGGGGCAAGGAGGCAGGCACCCGGTGAATCCGCGAGAGGATGTAATGGCCCATCTCGTGCATCACCAGGATGCCCAGCAGGGTTCCGGCGAAGGGCAGACCTTTGAGCAGTGCCATCGGGTCATTGACGAGGAACTGCCAGGCGCCGAGCAGCGGGCTGGTGTTGGTTTGATAGGCCCCGGCCCAAAGAGTGGTGAAAACGGTCGCGAGAAACAAACCCACCGGAACGGCAGCCGACGAACGAGGCTGGGGCTCCGGCTCCTCTTCAATCGGCTCCGGCACAGACCTCAGCTCCCTCGCCTGGAACAGATCGAGGGGACGGGACATCGGCGCTTGTCGTTCGTCGTCCATGCGCTACCAGCTCAGGTTGCGGTCATAAAGGGGTTATGTTCCAATTCCTCCGCCACCGTGGTCGCGGGACCGTGGCCCGGCAAGAGCAGCACATGCGCCGGCTGCGTCAACACTCGCGTCCTCACCGACTCCAGATGCGCCGGATAGAGCGTCGCGGGATTGGCCCGGCCGATCGAACCGGCAAAGAGCGTATCGCCCACGAAGCAGAGCTCCCGCTCTCCCTGCTGCACACGATAACAGATTCCACCCGGCGTGTGCCCCGGTGTCGTCAGGCAGGTCACGGTCAGGCCGCCCACTGTGAACGTCTTGCCATCCTCGCACAAAGCCATCAGCTTCTGCGGCGGCTTCCACGAGAGGAGCTTCACGTCCTCGCGGCCGATGTAAACCGGCACTTGGAGATGTTGCAGAATGACGTCTAACCCGTCCGCATGGTCGGAATGGCCGTGCGTGAGACAGACGGCCTTCAGCGTCAGCTTCTTCCGGCTCACGACCTCCAGCATGGCTTCGGCATGATAAGCCGTGTCCACGAAAATCGCCTCGCCCTCATCGTGCAGTACATACCCCTTCACCTGATAGCCACCAATGTCTCCGAGCACCGTTTCGACGCAGGACAGCGTCGGGGGATCGGCCGGCTTCCACCCTTCCAGCGCAATCTGGATCAAAGGCTCTGGCCTGAGAGCCAACACAGCCGCCAGGGCCGCGACTTCCGCCTTCGTCGGAGCTCGCCCGGCCCGCTCCAGCACCGTGAGATCGCCCGGCGGTAGGCCGCTCTTCGCCGCCGCCTCGCCGATCGAAAGCCCCAGACCCGTACGTGCCTTCTTCACGATATCGCAGAAGTCGTCTTCTAGAGGCATAACGAGTTGTCAGTTTTCAGTGATCAGCTTGAAAAGAACTACGCTTATATAACCGTCACAGTACCTTGCACAGGTTCGACAATCAAGAGACCACCGGACGCAGCAGAGTAACGCCGTCCTTGACACTTCATCTTTATATGGTATCTACTGCCATATGGCAAAGGCCAAGCTGGTCCTCCACACAAGATACGTTGACGAACAGGGAGGGCTGGTGGAAATGAAGGCCTATGATGTCCCAAAGACGGCAAGCGCGCCCCACGGATTCAAATACTCCTTGGTCTATATCCGTGGCGGCAAACGATTGGTCGGCTACGACAACCATGAGCGCAAAGGCGACCATCGGCATTACCGATCAGACACGACGCCTTACACCTTCGCCACCGTTAATCGGATGATCGAAGATTTTCTCCGGGACGTGGGGACGATCAGAGAGGAGCTGGAACCATGAAAGCCAAGCGGATCAAAGTCGGAGTTCGGACACTGGAGGAAGGACTTCGTGAGTTCGGTTCAACTCTGAAGGCGCTTCAGGCAGGGCAAAAGGTTGCCAAGCGCACCGGAACCTTTTTTGTGAGCGTGGAGGCCATGCGCCAGGTGCTCACTCCGTCGCGGCTGGCATTGCTCCACCTGATTCGCACCCGTCACCCCCGATCGATCGCCGCCCTCGCGAAGCTCACCAGCCGGAACTTCAAGAACGTCCACGCAGACCTGACGCTCCTGGCCAATCTCGGCCTAGTTCACTTGGAGCCTGGCTCGCACGCCCGCGACTCCGTCACGCCGACCGTTCCCTACGAACGCATCCAATTCGAAATCGCGGTGTAACCGTGTACCTATGGCTCAGCTGTTTGTTGTATTCCCATCGCACGAACAACTATAGAATTTTCAACGGTGATTTCCATGGATGACCAGGCCAGCCGAGTCTTGGATAAGGAGCCATTTCCCACTTCTCCTTATCTCCACAGCTATCTATGAGGCTGTAGATTGCGGGGATCATGATTCTCGAGAACTCGAGTCCGTTCTTCAAGGAGTCTTTCCCTTTTGACCCACTTCCATGACTTGCGCTTCCGTGAAGAATTTGGTTCCGTAGGACCAAGAGGTTCTTGAAAGAATATTTAAGGAATTTCTCGAAGCTTTCCGTGGCACTATTATATTGTTCCTCCGCTTCCTGATATCTATCTCTGCAATCCTTTTGCACATCGTCAAGATGCTTTGCTTTTGTCCAATAGGCACGATCCAGAAAATGATCTAATATTACCTGCTTTCCATAGCGCCAACTCTTTTTTACGGCCTCTATAAAGTCTTTGTCACCTTCCGCTTCGACTGTCTTAGACATCCTGCTTACCTTTACTAAGAATGGCTCGATGTTGACCCATTCTCCTTCCGGCGGTTTCCTAGAGTCTTCATCGTCTCTCTTTGTACCCTTTAACTTGTCCCAAGGATTTCTTCCGTAGAGCGCATTAAATGCAATCCAATTAAAAATGAACAGCTCATGGTCTCTTGCCCATTGAGGGAAAGATTCTCGATGCAATTCCTCAAGCTTTTCTGAGAGAGCCAGCCACGATTTTGCCCTCTGTAGTCGAATTTCTAGGTTAGGATCACGACTACCTATGCTCATATTTTATCTCGCCAAAATCGTGATAAGGGCTAAACGCTTTCACAGGAGCGGCAGGTTTTTTATATTTCCCTTTCTCTTTGCCGCGGGAGGAAGAGACGGGCACGAGGGCCAGCGCCCTGGCGAGAGCATGACATGAAAAGCCAAACGAAGCGCCGAGGCGCCGTTCTGCTAGTCCGATAAGGCGCGAGGCCAGCAGCACGATCATCATGGCTCCAAGAGATCAACGCATCAGGGCAAGGCCCGAGTCGCCCGTCCTTCGTCATCCGCGGCTCCCCCTCACCCCTCCGGCGGCAGCTTGATCTCCTGCACCTCGCCGAAGTCGGACAGGACTTGCGGCAGCGC
>JBJTAZ010000061.1:0-3961 GCA_046091085.1 Nitrospiraceae bacterium | reverse complement strand
AAGCACACCCAGATTCGTGCCTTTAGGGCCTTTATAGGTGCTCCCCCTCTCACGGTGCGTCCTGACCCCGTATTTGGCCCGCTCGGGAACAACCGACCGGCGGGTAGATGGCAAGGAGCCCAAGCGTAGGTGGTTCCCTGGGGCCACGGAAAGGGCGAGATTACCTCGCCACTGATTACTTCAACGACTTGCAGGTAGAAACCACGCTGGAATAGTCTCGGTGGCTGATCGAAATCTTGTCTCTCGGGACGAGGCTATGACCTTCGATGAAGCCGATCTCGTAAGGCTCCTCGATGTGCATGCGCTCAAGCACGAGCTCCTTGGCCCTCTTTTCGCCGCTTACGGAGGATTCGATCTGCATCATGACTCGCAGAGGCAACTGACCATCCGGCTTGACCCAGATGCGGGCGACCTGCGTCTGACCCGACAGTTTGGTCTCCCGCCAGGTGACGAAGACCGGAACCTCCGGCTTGGCCGCGATGGTGCTGCGGGTAGGCGCGCCCGGCTCGGCGGACCGGCCTTGCATCAGGAGGAAGATGGCAGCCAACAGGGTGAAGCAGACGACGACCGCAATGATGACCGCGGTCAGATTGACGCCGCCGGACTTGGCGACAACGGGCTTAGGCTCGAGGGGCGGAGGGGTATCCATAGACGCGTGCTAGTACATTATTGAACATCGTCAAAACACGAACCTGCGACAGAGGCCACCCGCACCTCAATAGGGTCTCGCCCGGGCAGGCAAGATCCTTGCCAGACACCACACCTGAAGGGATCTCAGGCCAGAAGGACCGTCACGCCCGTCGCCAGCAACAGGACCAGGCCAAGGCAACCCACTGACCGGACCTTGCACCCGATGTGCGGATTATCGCAGCAGAGGCAGGGCTTCGAGTTGGTGAAGTAGTCCGCGTCCTTGGTGCCAGGCAGATAGCGGTGACCGCACTTCGTGCAGGCGGTCCCCTCCCAAGGCTTGCCGGAGCGAAGTAAAGTGATCAGTAACAATTATCCGCTATTTGCCGGCACCCCATATTTCCTTCTCATTATTCATGCCTACCCATCGTCTTGAACCTAAAGTCGACTCCCCGCACAGAGTAGCCTGTGCGAGCGCCATCCGAGTCGGGCTGCTCGGCGGGTTAATACTCCTCGACACCCTGGCCCTGTCCGCCGAAGAGGTCATCCTCGACGTCGGGGCACGGAAAGTCGCCGTGACCACCCCGCAGGGCATGTTGGCGACGGACCGGTCGAAAGACCTGATGGCCGACTTCGTGAAAGCGCACTTCAAGGACCTCTTGCGCGGCACGCAGATGGTCACTTTCTCGCCCGCAAAAGACCCGGGGGCCTTCACTGACTTCTCGATCCTCATCACGGACGGAAAATTCGTCCCGCAGGATATCCCCGGGCGAATCAAGATGACCTTGGATTTTATCGCCGACAAGAAGCGCCTGACAGAAAAGACTCTGAACGCCAACAAAGCCATGCGGGCGTCCGGCCAGGTCGAGGTCGAACCACCGGAAGAAATCCGGCGGCGGACGGAGGGTGCCGTCGAGGCCGTGCTCTCGGCGCAAGACGACCGCCACTTCATCATGCGCCTCAGCGGTGATGGTTACGCCAATTTCATGGCCACGCTCGCCTGCGAGTCCCGACAGGTCGTGCTCTATTCACACGGAGAGCCGGCGAGCAGCGAGGCACGGCTCGCCCAGCTCAAATCGTTCGTGAAAGAAATCACGACGAAGACGGCCGCGGAGGATCCCTCCTACAAGGCCCCCCGGCACATGGATACCGTGCGCTCCGCCAGCGGGCGTTATCAATACGAAGTACCGGTCGCCTGGGTCCGTCGCCCGGAGAAAGGCGTGGCCGAGCCGGTCGTCTGCTTCATCACGCACGGCAGCGGCGGCACGGTCTGTAACGCCGTCTTCCTCGAGGATCGGACGGTCCCCAACTCATCGGCCGCAGAACTCCTGCGCAACGAGATAGCCTTGGCGAAACGCACCCTCGACAAGCCGCCCGTGCAGACGGGCAGCACGCGTGACGGTGTCACCGCCAAAGGACTCGCGTATGCGGAAGCCGACTTCATCGGCGAACACCCCAGGGCGTCAGGCAAGGTCGCGACGACCATCACCTTCATCTCCCTCGGTTCGGACTGCTACCTGGTCACCGCGTTCAATACCAACCATCCCTCTAAGGAAGTCTTCGTCCGCGGCTATCGCGACCTCATCGAGTCATTGGCGCCCTTGCAGGCGAAGTGACCGTCGTCGGGCGGTTCGGCTCATCGCGGCGTACCGCAAAAATCGCATGTCTCTTTACGCCCTAGGCTGGCGCCGCAGCCCCGGCATTTGCTCGGACGCAGTTCGTGCGCCGAGGGCTCGGCAAACCGAATCACGATCGGCGGAAAACCGTCGTCGACGGTCGGCTCGATGATGAATTCCTTGAGCCGCTCCGGGAGACACGCGTCCAGCTCGATGACCGCGCCGGACTCGCGAGCCTGATGGAGGACTTCAAGCCAGCCGGGGAATTCCAAGGGGAAGCGGCCCGATACCCCCTGAACCTCGCTGGAAAACGTCATGCTGAACGGCGTCTTTTCCGCGAAACCCTCGGCACGCCCCCTGACCACCGCCAAGGTGACCGATGGGACGAACGGAATAATCGTCATGCCCTGGCCCCGGAGAACGAACAGCCGATGCTCTTCGAAGGTCAGCCCGGTCACCATGTGCGCAATCTTGCGCGGGAAGCGGCTGGATGAAAACCCATGGTGACTCTACCCGAACCTTCCCGACTCCGTCACCGCATCCGCGTAAAGGTCGAAATCCCGCGGCCGAGATGCCTGAAGAGCGGCCTGGCTTTCGTCGTCACCTGACAAATCGGAGGAAGCGTCCTCTGACTCCAGCGTGCCATCAGGAGAAGAGGCCGCGTCCTGACTCGGCGTAAACCGGGGAAACAGCAGCAAGGCCAGCAGGCCTATGCAGATGACGACAGGTAGAACAACCGCCTCCATGCGCTCTACTGGCTGGCGCCGCAGAAATCGCACACCGCCTTGCGGCCGACATTCGCGCCGCAGCACTTGCAGCGTCCGGTCACGTGCGGCGCGGCCGCCGGAGAGCCTTTCGATTTCGCGCGCGCAGGTTTGATCGCCTCATCGCCGGGCAACGGGGTCTCGATCAGCACACGCAGCGAGGCGGGAAGGTCATCTGCCAGTTCCAGCTGGGCGCCGCAGCGCCTCGCCGCGTCGATGATCTGGAGCCAGCCTTGGAATGAGACCGGAAACCGGGCGACCTCGGTCTCGGATTCCAGCTCCATCGAATACTGGGCGGCCTCCTTGAAGCCGGGCGGGACGCCGGTGCTAACGCCCACCGTGAGATTCTTGTCCAAGAGGAACGCCATCACCCCGTAGGAACCCCGGCGCACGGCGATATAATCCTGGTTAAGGGTGATACCCGTCACGATATTCGGATAAAGCGACGCCTCTAATTTCGACGAGAAATCCACCGGGTCGCCAAACAAAGGCGTAGGGCCTCGGGCGTCGCGATACACGTCGAAGGGGGGCTTGGGTCGTACGTCAGGCAAAGTCGGAGGGACCGCCTCGGGCTCGGAGGAGGTCATCGAGCTCCAGATCTTGGACACAGTCCACGCCATGAAGACGAGACATAGCAGGCTGCAAATTACACTGGCTGCTTCATCCATGGTCAAGAGGGTGGATATGAACGTGCCGTTGGCGAGCGCGCAGGTCAGGTCAGGATTTCGCCGCCGGCTGCAGCCCGGAAGTCCCGCAAAACTGGCACTCCGCTCCGTAGACCGACTCAGGGTACAGCGCGGTGCTGCCGCAACCGGGGCAGGTCAGCGATACCATCGGCGGGGAGGCTCCGCCGAGTCCGTCCAGGGAGGACTTCCGGGCAAGCGCGGAGGCGCTGTTCATCGCGTCGACGAACCACTTCGGAGTCCCCGGAGCGAAAACGATGCGAGCCCCTTC
>JBJTAZ010000060.1:0-4048 GCA_046091085.1 Nitrospiraceae bacterium | reverse complement strand
GTGGTGGGATATTGAGCGCGGCGCGACGGAGTCGCGCCGCGAGGGGGCACGTGGGCACGGTGACACGGGGACAGGGGGATGAGCTAGAGGCCGAGAGGCTCGGAGGCTCGGTTGACTAGACTAATCAGGAACGGCCAGAGGCCTGTGCAAAGGTGCAAACGGGAGCGGAGCCCCTGTGCAAAAGAGACGAATGATGGGGGATGACGGAGGTGGGACGGGGGTGCATAGGCCGCCTAGGGTAGGGGCGGCCGAGGGTAGGGCGTGAGCAGTGTTGCTGAGTGATATGAACCCTTTATTAGTAGTCATTTCAGCAGGTTCGCATCAAAGGGAGGGTCGTCGTTGGAGAACCAATTTTTTTCTGATGCGGCTTTTCCAAGTTGGGTTTTTCCAAATCTTGTGACCAGCAGCCTATAGGCGGGCACAGCTCCCTTTGGGTTGCTGTATCTCACGAGGTTCCCTCCCCATTGGAGAATGTATGCTCCGCGGGGGTCGTTTTCCGGAAGCAACTTTGCGGCCTCGACACAAAGCCTCAGCGACTCATGCCATTCGCTCCTGTGCCTTATGTCGGGGGTCGCCATGTTTTCACCCAACCACTTTTTTAGCCTATGATGCTCTTCCTTCGATGGGCTGAAAAAGTTCAACGAGTTTTCGACGTATGCGTCTCTTGGGCCGAAACGTTCGAGGTGTTTCAGTCGGAAGTAAGGGTGTTGCGGTGAATCATGCCAGAGCACGCCGGTGGTCCAGCTTTGTCCGAATTCACAAAAAAGCGGATCGAGTCGGCAGTAGACTAGCATGAATGCCGCGTTCCAGTAACAGTCTGCGCGCTTGACCTTGTCTAAGTTCGTGTCCGCTGCTGATTCAAGCAGGCCGATCGTGTATTTGGCGTCCTCTCTCTGCGCCATTGGAAAGTAGGGTACAGCCTCTCTCATTCGACAGGATCGCCAAAGCCTTCTGGCCAGGAGCGTCCTTGGGTCCTGACTTTCGGTAAGAAAAGTCAATTTTTTGTCATCCGGCGTCGGCTTAGGATCAGAGAATCCGAAGAAGTTTTCGGGCCAGTTGTCATCTACCAACGACTTCAGTTCTTCGACGGTCAGCAAACACTCGGCAACGTAGGCGAAATCCTTGTTCCGATATGAGTTCCAAAAACCGAGGGCCGCGTCCTTGTAGTTGTCGCGCAATAGGTTGAGTGTCGAAAGTTCAGAGGCCACCTTTGTCTTGAGGCTCTCCTCATTGTGAAAATTCATCTGTATGAACCTAGTCTCTTTGGCTCCGGCAAACGCCTCAAGGGTCCAGCCAGTAGACTTGAATCCCCGGGGTTCGATTTCTTCGTCTCTCGGCCAGTAGTCTCGAAGCTCCGACCACCATTCTGATCTGTCGCCCTTGTACCAACCATCCCTGACCTGCGGAAAGTCCTCAACGTCGACATTGACGTATTTCTCTCGCGCAGTCGTCTGCTCAATCTTCTTCAAAGCCTCATCTGCTCGGTCGGCATTTCCGTAGCCGCGTCGAAGTTCGATTCGAGATATGTAAAGTGCGGCCAAGGGGTCCTTGGCGTCGCATTGAGTGTAAAGGAGTCTAGCGGCCTCTTCATACTCGCCGGCATTGTAAAGCAGTGCGGCGAAGCGGCTGTAGCTGAGGCCGGGCTCCTGGCTCCTGTCCTTGAGCACGCGGAGCCATTGCTTTGCGGCAAAAGCGTTTTCGTCCTGATCCTGAGGTTCTTCCCGCCGATCCTGACCTAGGTAGGACGTGTGGCCAGAGACTTTCCCTCCGGAGAGGATGTATATGCTGAGGAGTTTCCTCAGGTCGACGTCGGTGGCACAAACTCCATACTGATGTGAGTTGGCAAGCCTCCTGGCAAGCTGATGGCAAGAATTCAGGGCGTTCGATTGGCCATCCACGGGTTGGCTGATGTAGGCCCTGAATGCGCTTCCGAAATCGGCCTCACCAAGCAAGAGCAGACGCTCCGTAGGCAGAATCATCGCACACATGTAGGCATGCCAAGTGGCCCATCTGGGCGCGATGCCGCCCGCGCTGACGTCTCCCTCTTCCAGTCTTTCCCCGACTGATTTGAAGTGCCCTTTGATTTTTCTTATCCGGGATTTGACCTCCGCGTCAGTGCCTCCTCCCCATTTTTCAGAGTCCGCCATGAGTAACCTTCCCAGACGATAGTGCGCCAGCGCCCCCATGCCTTTTCTAAGCATGGCTGGCATGGCGATGATTCGCTCACACAGGCTGATGGCCTCAGCCCGTTCGGCTTTCAATGATTGGAGATAAAGCCGGCAGGCCAGATCCGGTCCAAGCCTTTCCTTCATGGCTTCATGGATCGCTTGTTCGACGTCCCTGTGTTCCAGTACGCGCTTCTCGTCCGGCACGTTGGCGTCGTCCAATGACATCCTGTCCTTGAATTCACCCACGAGCTCCATGTCGAAGGTCGTCCTGAGCGGGCTGACAAGCGTGGTCGGTCCTGAGGTTAGTTCGGTCGAACGGTTGAGTCCGTAGAATGGGCCGCAGCAAAGCGCGCAAGTCGCGCAAAGCGACGCCAGCGCGATCAATCCCTTCTGTCTGAAGCGTCTTTTGAACATCTGCTTCAAGTCAATCAGTGGGCGTCAACCTCGAGTCGGGTTGAGTCGCACAATCGTATCCAGCCGATTGCCCGGCTTTCGTATGGGGCTATGACTGTGGCGCCCGGTTCGGACTGGAACCTGACGCCGTCGCGATCGGGCATGGGCTTCCATCCGGTCACCGCATCGGTGGCAATCAGTTCAGTTCCTTGCCAGCGGGCCCTCACGGTGGACGTTTTTATGGGAAAGGGTGAATCATTTCTGATGCGCAGATCGAATGCGGAGCCGCTCTTTGCCACATCCACGCGGACTTGATGATTGGGCGCTCGTTCATCGAGGACCGCACTGAGGCCTTTCATGTCCCAGTTAAACCTGTCGTCCGGCATGGGGAGCCTGAACCAATCCACGCCTCGCACCCCTTCGAACTCAGAAGTCGAGAGGTCTTTCATAGTATTGATTATCTCCGAAGGATCGCTCTCCAAGACGAGCGTGTGTGCGGAGCGGTTCGGGATTTTCCGGATTTCAGAGGAGACGCCCAGGTATCTCAGTTCGTTGTCGAAATAAGCTACATAGCAATAAGTCGGAAGGGCGACATTGAGCGACTTGCCCATTCGCGAGGCCTTACGGATCCATCCCATCGCCTCCTGCCTGCGGAAGAGCCTCGTCTTTTCAGAAAAAATCGGTATCTCAGTCCAATGCACTTGAAGCGTCCATTCTTCCACCGATGACAGAAGTTTTGGAAGATCCTTTGAGTCGAGCCAAGCTGGCAAGGCCGTCACGCCCAGTGCGCATCCACCCAATCTTCTCCGTATTTCGTTGAGTCGATCGGCGTAGATTCCGATGAGTCTTTCTGGACAATCGAAATCAAGCTGGACCGACCTTGGTTCAAGGCCTGACTGCCGGCAATCATCCAAAGCCTTTACGATCAGCCTTTCGGCGTCACCCAGATTGACGCCGCCCGATTTGGTGACCGCACCTTTTGTTCCGGCACGCACGCAGATTGTCACGTTCCTGCCCGTGCTCTTGAGCAGGCCCCACGGGACGTTTATCGAGCGAGGGTTTGATTCTATTCCCGTTTCACCGACCAATACTTTCAGTCCTTTGATTTTTTCTGGCACTTTGTTGAGTTCGAAAATCTTTCTTACGTTTTCATTCCAATTGTACTGCCATACGTAGGCTTCGTGGACGATTGGCGCAGTCCTCTTGCCTTCTGTCTTTGTTCCCGAGGTCATTGAGATGGCGGAAAAGACGAAGAAAAGGGGGCGGAACATGGGCGTGAGGAGGTATCGGATGCGGTGGGTGATTTGTTTATGGAATATTTCTAGAATGTCTTTTGCCCGGCCGGTGGGCAACGGCCCAGATGACCCATCTGTAAGGATTAGACGGATGCAGGGTCTGCGTGCGGATGATTAGAGGAGGTGATGGCGCGGCTCGAAGCCGCGGCGGATGGTGCAAAGGTGCAAACCGGAGCGGAGCTCCTGTGCAAA
>JBJTAZ010000059.1:0-4935 GCA_046091085.1 Nitrospiraceae bacterium | reverse complement strand
AGCTTGGAGTCTCTCGCTTAACACAATTTGATGGGCGTGCGCGGCCCAATCAATCTTTCCCCCAAACCGTTCTGACGGCTTATGGTACGGCGCCAAACGCGTTAGGCGCAAATGATGTCAACGAGCAAGTGATGATCGACTTTAAGGCCTCCATTCCTCACGCCGGTCATTGGATGCCGTTTCCATCAGGTATGCAGATATACGGTGAGATTGGGTCCGAGGACAAGTGGTCAAAATTTCCACTATCGACTACGGCGGGTGTTCTTGGTGGAGTGTATATTCCCCAGCTCTTCCCCGGCGACTCCATGGATTTTCGTTTCGAGTACGCCGACACTGACTGGGGGCGCCGTATGACATCCGATCATCATTCGGCCGGTTGGTATAACAATGCCACCTATGTCAGTGGGATGCGCTATCGTGGGCAACCGCTTGGCCATTGGGTGGGAACCGACGGCATCGATTATTTTCTTCGGACGACCCGCCATTTGCGGGACGACCTGCAACTGGGCATCAACTGGGACCATTCTCTTCGCGGCAGAGGAAATCCGGTCTCTGAGAAAAAGCAGGAAGCGGGGATAGACGTGACCTGGTGGTTCGCCAAGCAGTTTCAGTTCACCGTATCATATACGTTCCAGCGGATCGAGAATCCTGGTCAGATCACGCGCATTAATCCTTTCCGGGAAACGTTCCAATCCGGACTCGTGTCCAACAATAATTTTGTCTGGACGAATCTGGCCTTTGAGTTTTAAGGCTATAAATGGATCGCATTGGGCTTTGCCGGATGTGCCGCCATGCCGCCCTTATTGAGGCAGCCTCGGGCAGCCAGTTCTACAAGTGTCGGCTTTCGGAAGCGCATCCCCAGTGTGTGAAGTATCCGCCCCTCCCCGTCATTCGTTGCAGCGGCTACGAGCGCCGCGAATCCTAGCTGCCCAGTCAATCACCCTGTGCGCCTTGCGCAGTATGCTAGTTGGAGAAGCCTGTGACCGACCCCACAGTTTTGAGCGAACTGCTGTTGATCTTCTCAGTCTCGATCCTGGTGGTGTTTGCGTTTCACCAATTCAGACTGCCGTCGATTGCGGGGTTCCTTGTGGCGGGGGCGCTAATCGGGCCCTACGGGCTGAACCTCGTGTCCGATCTTCAGCAAGTCAATGTACTGGCGGAAATCGGGATCGTTCTGCTCTTGTTTACGATCGGGATGGAATTCTCCGCCGCCCATTTGAAAGCTGCGCGCCGACTGCTGTTAGTGGGAGGTCCGTTGCAAGTCGTCGGCGTGCTACTTGCCGGCACGCTGGCGGGGATTGTGGCCGGCGTGCCGGCCTTGCGGGCGCTGTTCTGGGGCTGCCTGTTTTCGCTCAGCAGTACGGCGATCGTGCTGAAGGCCTTGGCCGAGCGGGGAGAGAGCGATTCCCTACATGGCCGTGCGACAATCGGTATCCTGATCTTCCAGGACTTGGCGATGGTGCCGATGATGCTGCTTGTTCCTGTCCTGGCGAGCGGCTCACAAATGGACATCGGCGATGTCCTGGGCGGCGTTGCGCAATCGGCGGTCCTGGTTGGAGCGATCGTTGCCGCGGCCTGGTTTGTGGTGCCGTGGTTTTTGGAGCGGATCGTCCGCAGCCGCAACCGCGAACTCTTTTTGTTGACGATCATCGTGCTCTGTCTTGGAATCGCATGGCTGACTTCGCGGGCCGGTCTCTCGTTGGCACTCGGCGCCTTTCTTGCCGGGCTGGTCATTTCCGAGTCCGAGTACAGCCATCAGGCGCTGGCCGAGATTCTTCCGTTCCGCGATAGCTTCAATAGCTTATTTTTCATTTCTGTCGGCATGTTGATAGATGTTCGTGTGCTGGTGGAATATCCGGGACTGGTACTGGCCTTGGTCGCAGCGGTCCTGGTTGGCAAGTTCGTGACCGGAGCCGGACCCGTGTTGGCGATGGGCTACCCTCCGCGCGTGGCCCTATTGACTGGTGTCGCCTTGGCTCAGGTTGGGGAGTTCTCCTTCATCCTGGCTCAAGCCGGGCAGCAGGTTGGGCTATTGGCTAGGGAACAATATGAGGTGTTTTTGGCCGTGTCGGTGCTCACGATGATCGTGACGCCCTTCCTGATCCAATTGGCGCCCAAGATGGCGCGCCGTGCGGAGGCGGTGCAGCGGCTGCGTCACTGGTTTCCCGAACGGACGACGGCGCGCGTCACTCAGGCGGAGTCCCGGAGCCTCAGAATCAAGGACCATGTGATCATCGTCGGATACGGTCTGAACGGCCGGAACCTGGCCCGCGTACTCCAGCAGACAGAGATCCCCTATGTGGTGTTGGATTTGGACGGGGAAACGGTTCGTCGTGAGTCTAAGGATGGAGTGCCGATCTATTATGGAGACGGCGCCAATCCCGGCGTTCTTCGCCATATGCGAATCGAACAGGCCCGCGTCTTGGTCTTGGCGATTTCTGACCCCTTCACGGCACGGCGGGCGGTCCAGATTGCCAAAGGGCTTAATCCGGCCGTGCACGTTTTGGTTCGGACTCGCTACTTACGGGAATTGGAGGATCTGCACGAATTGGGGGCCGACGAAGTCGTGCCGGAGGAGTTCGAGACGTCCATCGAGACCTTTGCCTTGGTGCTTCGGACCTACAAGTTGCCACAAGAATTCATCCTGCAGAAGGCCGAGCAAGTGCGGCGGGAGGGCTATGCCTTGCTCAGGAGGAAGGCGTTGCCGGAATTGGCACATCACCTCCGGGCCGGCACCTTAACAGATGCGGAAGTGGAGACCTGCCGGATCGAGCCGAACTCCCCTGCGGCCGGTAGAACGTTGGTGGAGGTGGCCATACGTCCGCGGACCGGCGTGTCGGTGATTGCCTTGACGCGTAACGGGGTGACGGAATCCAATCCTTCGCAACGAGTTCGTCTGGAAGCTGGAGATGTCTTGGTCCTGCTGGGCAGCCGGGATCAGATCAGGCGTGCGCTTGGATTGCTGGTCGATACCAGGGTGGAGTAAGGTTTGTCTGCCTCGGGGCTGCCTTGACAAGAAAAAGAATCGCATAGTAAGGTCACGACAAGTTCGATGCTCCGGTGGAATCGGGGATAATTTCGATGGTCCGGGGCGAAGATGGAAGAGAGGCAGACTCATGAGCACAGTCCAACTCGAACCGGCGGCCGCTCTGGCCGGGCTTCGCGAGGCCAAACCCGACCGGGTGACGATCGTGGTGTTGAGCGGAGACATGGATCGGGTGATGGCGGCGTTCATCATCGCGACCGGCGCCGCAGCCATGGGGATGCAGGTTACCATGGTCTTTACTTTCTGGGGGTTGAACGCGATTCGACGGACGGGGACCGCCAGTGGAGCTAAAGACTGGCTGCGACGCATGTTCGGGTGGCTGAACAAGGGGGGAGCGGATTTGCTGCCTCTCTCACGGTTCCATTTTTTCGGGCTCGGCACGAGCATGATGAAGCGGGTGATGCAGCAGCATCGGATGCCGGGGGTTCCGGAGCTGCTCCAGACTGCGCAGGAGCTGGGCGTGCAGTTTATCGCCTGCACGACGTCGATGGGTCTGATGGGAATCACGAAAGACACATTGATTGACGGCATCGATCAGTTGGCCGGAGTCACGACCTATCTGGCCGAGGCTAAGCAGGGGAGCGTAAATCTCTTTATCTGACATGCTCAGGCGCGTTGCCGTCAGCCGACAGTAAGGAGCGGTATATGATCCAAGCCGACGTGAAGCTGGATGCTCTCGGGTACTTCTGCCCGATGCCAATCATCATGACCGCCAAAAAGATCAAGGAATTGCGCGTGGGGCAAGTGCTGGAAGTTGTGTCCGACGATGAAGGCATCAAAAAAGACATGCCGGCTTGGTGTCAAACCACTGGCCATGAAATGGTTGGCTTAGAAGAGGCAACGGACAACTCCAAGCGTATCTATAAGGCATTTGTCAGGAAAGCCCAGTAACCGACTCGTTCGCCGCGGTTTCGCGCAAGATTTAGGAAGGCCGGAAGACATCAGATCTTCCGGCCTTTTTTATTGTCATGGGGATTCATCTGGCAACCTTCATGGAGCCACAATATATTGATGGCTGAATGTCATAATTGGCTATATGATGTGGTTTTTTATTGACACGGCTATCGGCATTTGTTATGTAAGACCCGTCTGCTCTCTTTTTTAAAGGACCGCTGATCCGACGCTTGCTGCCATAAACATGGTAGTCCCAGTGCCTCAAGCCTCGAGGTAATGGATGTCTGGATATGCAGGTTCTCATGTGGCTCTTCCTGCAAAAGCCAACCGGCTTCCTGCCCTAAATCATTCTGTCTCAAGCCTTGGATCGAACCGTCGTAGGTTACGGAGAGCAGCGACTGTCGTGAAGCGCAAGGACATCTGAAGCCGCCATTGTGATTTCACAAAGGAGGAGGCGATGTCGGGTCCATTCAGTCTCAGATATCTGCACCTGTTTGTCGGGGAAAAGTCTCCGGGCACCTTTATTTTGTCCCGTAACGGTCGCCTGGCCGATTACGTGGGCGTGAGCGCAGACGATGTAGCCGGGGCCATTCGTCATGCCGCACGGCAATCCAGTTATCGATATTTCTGGTTTGCGGTCACGCCTTCGGCCATGGAAGCTGCTCAATTGGGGCATACGTGGTATCATCGGTACCGGCCCACCGACAATATCGTCCCACCTGCCGAGTTTGTCGGATCGGTGTGGCAATGCACAGCCGAGGGGTGCGCGACGTGCGCCCTGACGCATATGAGCCACTGAGGCCATCCGCTTCGAGAACTCCCTCTCTGGTCTAACGCCGTCGCCTTGACTTCGCGGGACGGCGCCCGTACCGTATCCTCTCCGACAAGCTATTTCTGGCCAGGCTCGATCGTAACAATCATGTCCCCGAAATTTGTCGCGTTACGAATGGCAGGGACGGAGTGCCGAATGCAGCGGATGGGTGAGTGAGCGTGAT
>JBJTAZ010000058.1:0-8195 GCA_046091085.1 Nitrospiraceae bacterium | reverse complement strand
GCCTTAGCCTCGCTGGGCGACGTGTTCATCAACGACGCCTTCGGGGCCGCCCACCGAGCCCATGCCTCGACCGTCGGCATCACGAAGTTCATCAAGGAATCGGCCGCCGGCTACCTCCTGAAGAAGGAAATCGAGTACCTGGAAGGCGCCGTGGCCAACCCAATGCGCCCCTTCGTGGCGATCCTGGGCGGCGCCAAAGTGTCCGGCAAGATCGGCGTCATCGAAAACCTCGGCAAGCGCGTGGACAAGGTCATCATCGGCGGCGGCATGGCCTTCACCTTCATCAAGGCCATGGGCTACGAGATCGGCAACTCGCTGGTCGAGAACGACATGCTGGACTTCGCCCGTGGCGTGCAGGAACATGCCTTCTCGCGCGGGGTCAAGTTTTACCTTCCGGTGGACTGCGTCGTAGCGGCCAGCCTGGAGCCGGGCGCCGAGACCAAACTGGTACCCGTGCAGGAGATCCCCAAGGGCTGGGTTGGGCTGGACATCGGCCCCGCCTCGGTGAAACTGTTCAGCGAAGCGGTCCAGAACGCCAAGACGCTTCTCTGGAACGGTCCGATGGGCATGTTCGAAACCGATGCCTTCGCCCGCGGCACCCTGTCCATGGCGCATGCCGTGGCCAACGCCTATGCCTTGACGATCGTGGGCGGCGGCGACACGGCCCTGGCCGTTCACCGGGCCGGCGAGTCCGAGAGCATGTCGTTCATCTCCACCGGCGGCGGCGCAGCGCTCCAGTTGCTGGAAGGCAAGGAGTTGCCGGGCCTCACCGCATTGCCAGAACGTACCGACTAGCCACCGCCAACCCGCCTCCCTTCCACGAGGAGATCGTGCGCAAACGGCTGATCGTGGGAAACTGGAAGCTGCACAAGACCGCCTCGGAAGCGGCGGCCTTCGTGTATCGTTTGTCGTCGCTGGCTCAGGCAACCGACGATGTAGAAGTCGTACTCGCCCCGCCGTTCACGGCTTTACAGGCCGCGGCTCAAGCCGAACTCCCGACCTTCCCCTTCGAGCTGGCTGCGCAGAACGTGTTCTGGGAAGACCAGGGTGCCTTCACCGGCGAGGTATCGGCCCCCATGGTGAAAGAACTCGGCTGCCGCTACGTGATCCTGGGCCACTCCGAGAGACGGCGCCTCTTCAGCGAACAGGATGAGGGGATCAACAAGAAGGTGCAGACGGCCCTGCATCACGGGTTGCGCCCGATCCTCTGCATCGGGGAAACCCTGGCGGAGCGGGAAGCGAGCCAGACCGACTGCATCGTGACCCAACAGCTTCTTCGTGGTCTGGATGGGGTCGCGGGGAAGAGCCTGGCCTCCGTGGCCATCGCCTATGAACCGGTCTGGGCAATCGGGACAGGGCGGGCCGCTACCCCGGCCCAGGCGGCGGCGGTTCACACGACGCTGCGCACCGCTCTAGGAGAACGGTGGAGCGCCAAGGAAGCCGAGCCGGTTCGCATTCTGTATGGCGGCAGCGTCACGCCGGAGAATGCCGGCCAGTTTTTGGCCGTGCGGGAAATCGACGGGGCTCTGGTGGGACGGGCTTGTCTAGACCCACAGTCGTTTGCTACAATCCTGGCCGCCGCGCACGTTCGACGAGCATAGCAGCCATCCGCGCGGAAAGAGGAGTCCCCATGTACACCCTGGCCGTCATTCTTCATGTGATCGTGTGCTTCCTGATGATCGGTGCCATCCTGCTGCAAGCCGGGAAGGGGGCCGAGATCGGGGCCGCGTTCGGCGGATCCAGCCAGACGGTGTTCGGCAGTCGCGGGCCGGGAACATTCCTCAGCAAAGTGACCGTCGCGGCGGCGATCATCTTCATGCTGACCTCGCTCAGCCTGGCCGTGCTGTCGAGGGAACGGACCTTCTCCTCCACCGTCATCGATCTCAACAAGAAAAGTACCTCCACCGCCCCCCCAGCGCAGGATGCCAAGCCCAAGGAATCGTCGCAGGCTCCGGCCGGCGGCGAAACGGCTCCCGCCGCTCCGGTCACGACGCCATAGCCAAGAAACTCTCCGCCTTCAGCTATCAGACCCAAGACATTCAGGGGACGGACGGAGTCCATCCTCTGTTGCCATTTGCCGACAGCTGAAGGCTGAAAACTAATTTTAGACGGGCGTGCGCCAGGAAGCGTGGGCGGTCTCTTCGCCGCGGACGATCTCGAAGAAGGTTTTCTGCAGGTCTTTGGTGATGGGGCCCGGCGCACCGGTGCCGATGCGGCGCCCGTCGATTTCGCGGACCGGCGTGACTTCCGCCGCCGTGCCGGTCAGGAAAATCTCGTCCGCCACGTACATGGCGTCGCGAGTGAAGCGTTCCTCCACCACGGGGATGTTTCGCTCACGGGCCAATTGCATGATCGAATTGCGCGTCACCCCCTCCAGGATCGAGGTGAGCGGCGTCGTTTTCAGCACGCCGTTGCGGACCAGGAAGATGTTCTCGCCCGTGCCTTCCGCCACATACCCGTCCGGATCGAGCAGGATGGCTTCGTCGTAGCCATCGGCCTTGGCTTCCTGCTTGGCCAAGATCGAATTGACGTAGTAGCCAGAGACCTTGGCCCTGGTCATCGTGACGTTCACGTGATGGCGCGTGAACGAGGACACCTTGGCCTTGATGCCCCTGGCCAATGCCTCGTCGCCCAGATACGAACCCCAGCGCCAGGCGGCGATCGCCACGCGGATCGGGTTGTCGCCTGGATAGACCCCCATCGCGCCATAGCCGATGAAGACCAACGGACGGATGTAGCAGGCATCGAGCCGATTGACCCGCACTGTCTCCACGATCGCGTCGAACAGCTGCTTATTCTCGAACGGAATCTTCATCATCGAGATATGAGCCGACTCGTACAGCCGGTCCACATGCTCCTTCAACCGGAAGATCGCAGACCCCTGCTTCCCTTTATAGCAGCGGATGCCCTCGAAGGCCGCCAACCCGTAATGAAGCGAATGGGTGAGCACGTGGATCGAGGCGTCCGCCCAGTTGACGAAGGTCCCGTCCATCCAGATTTTTTCGCTCGGTTGCTGCACGACTTCCTCGCTCGGTCGGCTTGATAATGTGCTCTGTCCGGCGCGTTTCGGCCACTATAGCAGCGGGTCCAAACACTGTCAACGCAAGGCCGGCCAGACCAAACCGCAGTCGGATAGCCTGCCCGACCGGTTTTTGGCAACGATACCGCCAATCATGGCTTGACACCTTCGAAATCCCTATGTTACAAAGCAAGGTCTTGTACGGGGTAAGGAGACCAGTCATGTACGCAATCGTCGAGACCGGGGGGAAGCAATACCGAGTCCAACCCGGCGAAATCTTGAAAGTCGAAAAGCTCGCCGGCGACGTCGGGGGCACAGTGGAGCTCACGCAGGTGCGGTTGATCCAAGGCGACAAGGGCCTGGTCGTCGGCAAACCCTGGGTTGAGAGGGGCCGGGTCACAGCCGAGATCATCGCGCAGGGACGGACCCGTTCCATGATGGTGTTCAAGAAGAAGCGTCGGAAGAACTATCGGCGCACCAAGGGCCATCGCCAATGTTTCACCGAGGTCCGCATCACTGGAATCGAGTCGGTCTAAGGAAGGCACGGGGAAGAAGCCATGGCAACAAACAAAGGCGGCGGATCATCCAGGAACGGTCGTGACAGCAACCCCCAGTACCTTGGGGTCAAGTCCTATGGCGGGGAACTGATCAAGGCCGGGAGCATCATCGTTCGGCAACGCGGCACCAAGTTCTTTCCCGGCTTCAACGTCGGCCTCGGCCGAGACCATACTCTGTTCGCCAAGATCACCGGGGTCGTCAAATTCGAAGGCGGGCGCGCCCGTCAGAAAGTCAGCGTCTACCCGGCCGCCTGAGCCGCGGGTTCGCTCGCGACGCCTCATCTGACTTCTTCCGCCCTCGTTCCCTTTTTCATCGTCTCGCGTGATCTCTCCAGGCAAACGACGCGCCGACAGGCCGCGTCATGGTGCGTTCGCCCCATGCATTGACACGGCAAAGGACCGCCGACCATGTTGTTCGTGGACCAAGTCAGGATTTTCGTCAAGGCCGGACGCGGCGGGAACGGCGTATGCAGTTTCCGGCGTGAGAAATTCGTCCCGCATGGCGGACCGGACGGAGGCGACGGCGGCCATGGCGGCAACGTGGTTCTCGTCGCCTCGCGCCGCATGACCACGCTTCTGGATCTCCGCTACCAGCAACTGTACGAAGCCAAAGCCGGCGGAGCCGGAGGAGGCTCCAACTGCCACGGCCGCACCGCGGACGACGTGACGATCACCTTGCCGGTCGGCACCCTTGCGACGGACGAAGCCACCGGCGAAATCCTGGCCGATTTGACGTCCGACGGTCAGAGTTACGTCATCGCCCGCGGCGGCAGGGGTGGCCGGGGCAACCAGCACTTCGCCACCTCCACCAACCGGGTGCCTACCAGATTCGAGCAGGGCACGCCCGGCGAGGAACGGTGGCTCACGCTGGAGTTGAAGCTGCTCGCCGACGTCGGGCTGGTGGGATTCCCGAACGCCGGGAAGTCCACGTTGATCGCCGCGATTTCGGCCGCGCACCCCAAGATCGCGGACTATCCCTTCACGACGCTGACCCCCAATCTCGGCGTCGTGTCCTGGGCCGACGACCGCAGTTTTGTGGTCGCCGACATTCCTGGCCTCATCGAAGGCGCCCATGAAGGGAAGGGACTCGGGCTCCAGTTTCTACGGCACATCGAGCGCACCTCGTTTCTGCTCCATTTGGTGGACATCTCCGAATGGGCGACGGAAGACCCAGTGGCCAGCCTCGCGGTGCTCCGCAAGGAGCTTGCGGCCTACGATGACCGCCTGCCTTCGAAACCCTTCGCGGTTGTCGGTACGAAACTGGACCTCAAAGGCGACGAGCAGCATCTGCGCCGCCTCCAGACCTCCTGCAAACGGCGCAAAATCCCCTTCTTTGCCATTTCTTCAGCGACGAGGGAAGGACTCGATGCCCTGGTCACCTACGTCGGCCAGCAGGTTGAATCCGTCAGAACGTCATGCGCGACCATCTCCTAAAGCGAGCCAAACGGATCGTCGTCAAGATCGGGAGCAGCCTTGTCGCCTCCCAGGGCATTGGGCTTCGACCCGAGCGCATCGAGCGGTTGGCCGGCGAGATTGCGGCGATCAAGGTCGAGGGGCGCGAGGTGCTCCTGGTGTCCTCGGGCGCCATCGTATCGGGACTCCAAAAACTGGGCCTGACCACCAGGCCCAAGAGCCTGCCTGTGAAACAGGCCGCCGCCGCCGTGGGACAGAGCCGGCTGATGTGGGCTTATGAAAAAGCCTTCGAGCCCTTGCAGCAACGAGTCGCCCAGGTGTTGCTCACGCACCAAGACCTGGCGGACCGCCGCCGGTTTTTGAATGCCCGGCACACGCTGACCACCTTGATCGAGTTCGAGGTAATTCCCATCATCAACGAAAACGATACGGTGGCCGTGGACGAAATCCGCTTCGGCGACAACGATTCACTGGCGGCCCAGGTGGCGCACCTCGTGGACGCCGACCTTCTGGTGATCTTGTCTGACGTGGACGGGCTGTTCTCGGAAGACCCGCGGCGGAATGCCTCCGCGACCCTCATTCCCCTGGTGACGGACATTACGAAGGATGTGGAACGGCGCGCCGGCGTCTCCGGCAGTTTCGAAGGGACCGGTGGCATGGCCACCAAGATCCAGGCGGCCAAGAAAGTGGCGGAATACGGCGTACCCACGCTGATCCTCAACGGGGAGAAACCCGAGTTGTTCAGCGCGGCCTTGCGGGGCGGACCAGGCGGAACGTTTTTCCTGCCGAAAAACCGCCGTCTGACCAACCGGAAACACTGGATCGCTTTCACCCTGCGTGGCAAAGGCCAGATCACCGTGGATGAGGGGGCTGAGGAGGCCCTCGTGCGCCGAGGGAAAAGCCTGCTGGCGTCGGGCATCCTTGCCGTGGCCGGCGAATTCGGCCAAGGCGACGCCGTCACGTGCCTCACGCGCCACGGCAAGGAATTCGCCAAGGGGCTGGTGAATTTTTCCGCCGAGACTCTGAACCAGATCAAGGGACTCAAGACCACCGACATCCAGAAAACCCTTGGGCGGCAGGAGTACGGCGAAGTCATTCACAGGGACAATCTGGTGATCCTGTAAAAGGCAGTTGTGAGTTTGCAGTTTTAAGTTACTGACCGACAACTGAAAACTCAAAACTTTCAGCATGAAGATCGGCCTGTTCGGCGGAACGTTCGATCCGGTTCACGGCTGCCACGTGGCCGTGGCCAGGCACGTGCGAGACCGGCTGGGGCTGGATCACGTGCTGTTCGTACCCTCAGGCGATCCGCCTCACAAACCCCTGGGCACCCTGGCCCCGGCCTTCCACCGTCTCGAGATGGTCCGTCTGGCGATTGCCGGCGAACCCTCCATGACGGTGACGGATTTCGAGATCCGGCGTCCAACCAAGTCCTACAGCATCGAAACCGTCCGAGCCCTCAAGGATCAATACGGACCGAGTGCCGAGTTGTTTTTTTTGATCGGCCTCGACGCCTTTCTCGACATCCACCCCTGGAAGGATGCCCACGCCCTGCTCGGCCTCTGCCATTTCGTCGTCATGTCGCGCCCGCCCTGTCGTTTTGCGGCACTGGCTACCCTGCAGATGCTACCAGCCCTCGACCCAGCCGCCCTGGCCCGTGTCGATTCCCAGACCCAGGACCGCCTCGACATTCTCCTGCCTGAAGGCACCAGCCTCATCCTCTTGGCACTCCCCCCCTGCAGCACCACCGCCACGGACGTTCGGCGGCGGATCAGGCACCATCTACCCTTGTCAAATCTGTTGCCCGACCCGGTGGAATCCTATATAATTCGGCACCGACTGTATCAGGAGGCATCAGATCGCACCGGAGTCGAAGGCTAACGCGCTCGCCATCGCCCAGGCCGCCCTCGAGAAGAAGGCCGACACCGTCCTTGTCCTCGATGTCGCCAAGTTGACCTCCGTTGCCGACTATTTGATCGTTTGCTCCGGGGAAACGGAGCGCCACGTACGCGCGATCGCGGACCACATTGACCAGACCCTCTCCGGCCGACGCCATCCGCCGCTCAGCGTGGAAGGCACCTCGACGGCGCAGTGGATTCTGATCGATTTCGGAGACGTCGTGGCCCACGTATTCCGCGCCGACATCCGAGCCCATTACGGGCTGGAGCACTTGTGGGCCGACGCCAAGCAAGTGCGATTGCCCGTCAATCCCCCGGCACCGGCGGCAGGTCCCATTCCGGCAGCCAAGCCGCGCACACGCCGCGTGCGCAAGCAAGGATAGCGCATGTTCCGGCTTCTTCTCACCGTTTTTCTCGTCATCAGCGCCGCCCTGATCTACGGGTATTTCCAAGAGCTCAATCCCGGCTTCGTCAACATCAGGATCAGCCCGACGGAAGCCCTGGACCTCAACCCGATCACCCTGATGCTGCTGTCCATGGCAGCCGGCGCGCTGCTCGTCACCGTGATGGTCGGGGTCCGCGAGACCAAGCACCTGATTCTCAACTGGAAAACTTCGCGCTTGCGCCGCCGGGAGGAGAAGGTGGAGACCCTGCACCGTGAAGGTGTGCACGCCTTCCTGTCGAAACGCACCGCCGAAGCCATCAGCCTGTTTGAGAAGACGCTGGCACTCGACCCCAACCATACGGAAACCCTGCTCTGGCTTGGCAATCTCCACCGGACGGAACGCAACTATCCGGAAGCCATCCGCCTGCACCGCAAGGCGCGCAGCATCGACGAACGCAATATCGAGGTGTTGCTCGCAGTCGCCATGGACTTGGAAGGGGCCAAGCGCTTCGAAGAAGCCCTGCAGGCACTGCACGATATTCTCAAGCTCGACCCGGGGCACCTCAGCGCGCTGATGCGCAAACGTGATCTCTATGTCCGCCTTGAACAGTGGAACGACGCGCTGGAGATCCAACAACGCCTGGTGAAAGCCAATCTCTCTGAACAGGATCAGCGGACCGAAATCAGACTCCTGGTCGGCATGGCCTACGAGGTGGGCCGGCAATGGCTGGAGCGCGGCCATCCGGATAAGGCCCGCCACTCGTTCCGCACCGCCATCAAGCGCGACAAAGGGTTCCTGCCAGCCTACATCGGCCTTGGCGAGCTGCTCGTCCGAGAAGGCAAGACCAGAAACGCTGCCGAAATCTTGGAAAAAGTGTACGTCAAGACCGGGAATCTCATCATTCTGCACCGGTTGGAAGAAC
>JBJTAZ010000057.1:0-8757 GCA_046091085.1 Nitrospiraceae bacterium | reverse complement strand
GGCCGTCAAGTTTCGCGAAGAAGAAGAGCGGCTTCGCAAGCTGCTCGACGAATCCAAGCGCGAATGGAAGAAGAACCAGGAAAAGAACAAACCCATCATCAGTAAAGACGATGTCGCCTACGTCGTCTCAAAGATGACCGGCATTCCCCTGTTCAAACTGGAAGAGGAAGAATCCAGCAAGTTGCTGCACATGGAGGACTACCTCCACAAGCGCATCGTGGGCCAGGAAGAAGCCATTTCCGCCGTGTGTCGCGCCATCCGCCGATCGCGCGCCGGCCTCAAAGAAACCAAGAAGCCCATCGGCTCATTCATCTTCCTGGGACCAACCGGCGTCGGCAAGACGGAACTCGCACGGGCCGTGGCAGAATTTCTGTTCAATTCCGAAGACGCACTGATCCGCATCGATATGTCGGAATATCAGGAAAAGTTCACCAGCTCGCGACTGTTCGGAGCCCCTCCCGGCTATGTCGGCTATGAAGAGGGAGGACAGTTGACCGAGCGTGTGCGCCGGCGGCCCTATTCCGTCGTCTTGTTCGACGAGATTGAAAAGGCACATCCGGATATTTTCAACTTGCTGCTGCAGGTCCTGGATGACGGCGTCCTAACCGACAGCCTCGGCCGCAAAGTGGATTTCAAGAACACGGTCGTGATTATGACATCCAACCTCTGCACCAAGCTGATCCAAAAGGGGGTGGCGCTCGGCTTCCAACGGGCCGAAGCAGAACAAAATCGGCGTATCAAAGACGAGGTACTGGCAGAGTTGCGTCGCTCGTTCAGTCCGGAGTTCCTGAACCGTATCGACGAAGTCGTTGTCTTCCACCAGCTCGAGAAGGAGCACCTTGTCTGCATCGTGGATTTTCTGATCAAGGAGCTCAACGGCCGGCTTCTGGAGCGTGGCGTCCAACTGGATGTTGGCGACGAAGTTAAGCAGTGGTTAATCCAAGAAGGATACCAGCCCCTCTACGGCGCCAGGCCCATGCGGCGGGCGATCCAGAAGAACATCGGAGATCCGTTGTCGGAGGAATTGATCAAGGGCCGGTTCAAAGATGTCCGGAAGATCAAGGTCTTCCTGCGTGACGGCCTGCCCACGTTTGTGGAGGAAGAAGCGATGGCGGAGGTGTGAGTTCCTCCACTTTCGCGTCCTCACCATCACGTGAGACAATGGCATTTTCCCTGGCACAGGTTCAATGCGACCCTCGTGGGCATTCCCCACGAGGGTCGTACCATTTGAAATGGATCTCTTTGGCGTTGCCCTCATCTGCCACCTGCGCAGTCTCTTCATGCTGAACTCTCAACCGCAAGGGCCTTGCCACGGAACCACATGAAGCCCACCGCGCCCCTCATTCTCGGTATCGAAACCTCGTGTGACGAAACAGCGGCAGCGGTCGTGTCCGGCACAGGACAGATCTTGGCTTCAGTTCTCGCATCACAGCACGATGTTCATGCCAGGTTCGGCGGCGTGGTGCCGGAATTGGCCGCTAGGCGCCATATCGAAACCGTCGAAACCTTAACCAAGGAAGCCATAGGCCGAGCCTGCCTGCAATGGGAAGACCTTCAGGCCATTGCCGTCACCAACGGACCAGGCCTCACCGGTGCGCTGTTGGTAGGGGTGAGCTACGGCAAGGCCCTGGCCTATGCCTTGCGCATTCCCCTGATCGGCGTGCATCACCTGGAAGGCCACATTGCCTCCGCCTGGATCAATCGTCCTGACTTTCCGGTTCCCTGCATCGTCCTGGTGGTGTCGGGCGGGCATACCCACTTATACCTGGCCGCGTCGGATGATCGGTTCGAAGTGCTGGGCCATACGTTGGACGATGCAGCCGGAGAGGCCTTTGACAAGGCCGCGACGATGTTGGGCCTCGGGTTTCCTGGCGGGCCGGCGATTGATCGAGCGGCTCGTTCTGGAAATGCAAAAGCCGCTAGCTTTCCAAAGCCTTACGCAAAGTCAGGCAATCTGGACTTCAGCTTCAGCGGCCTGAAAACATCGCTTCGCTATCGCCTCAGAGATTTAGATCAAGCCGGTCTTCCCAGACCCGTAGCGGATATTGCGGCAGGGTTTCAGGAGGCAATCGTGGATGTGCTCGTCGGCAAGACCTTCGACGCCGCCCATCGGAACGGCGTCAACGCCCTGGCGGTGGTCGGAGGGGTGTCCGCAAACAGTCGGCTGCGGGCCAAGCTCGCTCAACGCGCCCAAACAGACGGATTGCTTCTGGCCCTGCCAGACCAAGCTTACTGCACCGATAACGCGGCAATGATCGCCGCCGCCGGCTTGCGAGCCTATCGTCGAGGCCGCGTTGCATCATGGACTCTGGAAGCGGAGGCAGGGCTGGCCTTTCCCGCCACCTCCAACTCCAGGACCCGCCGCCCATCCGGCAAACGCCGCACACCCCTGGCGCAACCAGCCTGATCGGGAGGCTCAGATTCCCACCGTCCTCGGCAATATCAACAGTCTCAAGGCCAGCCAGCTCCTGCGGCTGGAACACCTGTATCGCCGGCGCGTGCCGGTGGACAAGCTGATCAGCAACGAACTGGCACGGGCCTGCACCGAGCTGTCCCAGGAGCTTCGCTGCCAGCTTGGCCTGTTGATCAACCGGCGCGGACTGGTCGAACAGGTGATCCTCGGAAACGGACACGAGCTGGTGCTCAACGACCTCTCTCGCCTGCGCCTGGGGAATCGGCTGTTGCGCGGCGTGCGGCTCATCCATACCCATTTGCACAACGAACCGCTCAGCCAAGACGACGTCACCGACCTGGCGTTGCTGAGGCTGGATTTGATCGCCGCCATCGGTGTCGGGGAGAATGGGTTGCCGGCCGATGTGCAGGTCGCCCATCTGCTGCCACCCAATCCGCAGGGACGCGTCTGCGACGTCATGCCGTCGGCACCGTTCTACGCCTTCGACTTGGACTGCCGGAAGTTCGTGGAGTCGCTGGAAGCTGAGCTGGCCAGCGGGAAGGCCAGTCACGAGGTCAAAGCCGGCCGCGAAACTGCCATTCTCATCAGCGCATCCAAACAGTCTCGGGCCGATCAGGAAGAGCGCCTGGAGGAGCTCGCCGACCTGGTCCGTTCCGATGGCATCACCGTGCTGGGCACCGTCGTCCAGCGGACGCCGGAGATCCACCCCAAATACTTGCTCGGAAGCGGCAAGCTCAAGGATGTCGTAATCATGGCGCTCCACCGAAACGCGGATTTGCTGATCTTCGATCAGGACCTGGCACCGGCCCAGGTGCGGGCGATTGCAGACCTGACGGAAATGAAAGTCATCGACCGCACGCAGCTTATCCTGGACATCTTCGCTCGCCGCGCCCATAGCCGCGAGGGCAAAGTGCAGGTGGAATTGGCCCAACTCCGATATCTGCTGCCGCGCTTGTCCGGAAAAAGCACGGCCCTGTCGCGCCTCGGCGGAGGCATCGGAGGCCGTGGCCCTGGCGAGACCAAGCTGGAGACGGATCGTCGCCGCGTCCGCGACCGAATCGGCCATTTGGAGCGGGAGCTGACTCATTTGACCCGCCATCGGGACCAGCGCCGGGCGCGCCGCGTCAGACACCTGCTGCCCATCATCTCCATCGTGGGCTATACCAACGCCGGCAAATCGACCCTGCTGAACGCGCTGACTGACAGCACCGTGCCGGCCCAGGATCGTCCCTTCGAAACCCTGGACACATCTAGCCGCCGCCTCCGGTTCCCCCATGAACAGGAAGTCATCATCACCGACACCGTCGGCTTCATCCGCGACCTGCCACAGGCCTTGGTCGGCGCGTTTCGCACCACCCTGGAAGAGCTTCGTGACGCGGATCTCCTGCTGCACCTCGTGGATGCCAGCGCAAAAGATCCCTCCGCTCAGATTACCGCGGTTGACGCGATTCTCGCGCAACTCGACCTGGCTGGCATTCCACAGCTGCTGGTCTTCAATAAATGTGACCGGCTTCCCATCCACGAGGCGGAAGCTTTGTGCCGGCGCTTTGGAGCCGTCGGCATCTCGGCCCTGCGCCCCTCAAGCCTGACGCCGCTGGTCGATCGGCTGGCCGAAACGATGACCGCCCACCAAGCGTCCGCTCATTCGGGTCAGCAGTCTGTTCCCGCCTTGGCCGCTCTGGGCGCGACACAAGGGCCGCATCGATGACGTCCGCCTTATCCGGTCAGCACAGAAAGAGCCGCGGACTAACCAGACACATCCCGTCTGGAGACGTCGGCAGACCGACCCCAGCCGCCAAGCGACGCGCCTCACGCATCCTGGCCTTGCTCAAGGAATCCCTGCGAGAGGCAAAAGTGGAGCTGGAACACCGGACTCCGCTGGAACTGCTCATCGCCACCATTCTATCAGCCCAGTGCACGGACCAACGGGTCAACCAAGTCACGCCTCGGCTGTTTGCCCGCTACCGTCTGGCAGAGGACTACGCCCAAGCCGATCCGGCAGAACTCGAATCGCTGATACGACCAACGGGCTTCTTCAAAAGCAAGGCCCGCCACATCATCGCCTGTGCGAAGACGCTCACGGCCCGCTTCAACGGAGTCGTTCCCACCAGCATGGAGGAATTGACCAGCTTATCCGGCGTCGGCAGGAAAACCGCCAATGTCATTCTTGGTGCCTGCTTCGGCCGTCCGGCCGTAGTCGTGGACACCCACGTCAAGCGTGTCGCGAACCGCTTGAGGTTGGCCTCCAGCGGGGACCCGGAAAAAATCGAAACGGCCTTACAGCACCTGATGCCACCAAGCCTCTGGACCGAGGGCTCCCAACGGCTTCTCTTGCATGGACGCTATGTATGCCTGGCGCGAACCCCCCGCTGCGAGCATTGCGCCATCTACCGCCTTTGCGATTGGACTGGAAAGACCGCACGATGATCAAAAGCATGACCGGATATGGCCGGCGAGAAGTTGCCTGGCCAGGCGGATCCGTCGCCGTAGAGATTCGCTCCGTCAACCACCGCCATTGCGAAATTCTCATCCGCCTGCCGAAAGGCTTGTCCTCGTTGGAAGAGAGCCTGAAGCGAATGATCCAGGGCCGATGCCAACGCGGGCGGATCGAAGTCACCATATCCCTGTTCGGCAGGGTGGAGGGTGAGAAACAGGTGAGCCTTGACCGCTCTCTCGCCAGGCAGTACTATGCAGGGTTACAAGAACTCAAGACCAGCCTGCGCATAGGTGGTCAGGTTGACTTGGCGCTGTTAGCCGGCTTCCGCGAAATCTTCGCCGTATCCGAGAAGCCCCTGGACGACCGGCACGTGGGACGGAAGGTATCCAGAATCACGACAGGCGCACTGGCGGATTTGGATCGCATGCGCCGGAGAGAAGGGCAGGCGCTGGCGCGGGACATCAGGCAACGCCTGACGGTGGTGCGGCGAACCGCCCAGGCCATCGCCGTTCGCGCCCCGGGGTCGGTGCGCGAACATTTCGAGCGCATGCACGCCAGGATCGCACAGCTGAGCGGGACCGAATCGCTCGACCCGAACCGCATGGCCCAAGAGTTGGCCCTGCAGGCCGACCGATGCGATATCACGGAGGAACTGACCCGGCTCGGTTCGCACGTCACGCAGTTTGACGCGGCGCTCGCAGGCCGCGAGCCGGTCGGTCGCACCTTGGATTTCCTCCTACAGGAGATGGGACGGGAAGTGAACACCGTCGGATCGAAGGCGATCGACGCTGAGATCGCCGGACACGTGGTGCGGCTCAAGAGTGAGATGGAGAAAATTCGGGAACAGGTGCAGAATATCGAATAGCCCCACTGAGGCGCCTTTCGCAATCACACACATGCCGCATCATTCTGGACAACGTAAGGGGTGGTTGATCGTGGTGTCCGCGCCGTCTGGCGCCGGAAAAACCACGCTCTGCAAGCAATTGGCGGCCACGGTGCCGGGGCTTCGGCATTCGGTTTCCTATACGACTCGCAAACCTCGGCCGGGCGAGGTGCACGGCCGGGAATACTTTTTTGTCGACGACCAGCTGTTTCAGGATATGATCCAACGCAACGAATTCGCCGAATGGGCCCCGGTCTACGGCCACTTCTACGGCACGCCGCGCAGCGCCCTCACCGGCATGATGGATCAGGGGCTGGACGTGCTGCTCGAAATCGACACCCAGGGCGCCGCCCAGATCCAGAAGCGCTTCGAAGATGCGGTCTACAACTACATCCTGCCGCCGTCCCTGGAGACGCTGCGCGCGCGGCTGGAAAACCGGGGCGGAGACGCGCCGGATGAAATCCAGCGCCGCCTTCAAAAGGCGCGGGAAGAAGTCTGGAGTTACCGGAACTACGACTATATCGTGCGGAACGACGACATGAAGCAGGCCCTGCAGGAACTCGAAGCCATCGTGCTGGCCGAACGCATCAAGACCAAACGGTTGGATATCGGATGGCTGGAAGAAAACTTCATCCGCGACAGGGAGGAAGCCCAACCCGTTCGGGAGGGATCATCCCTCGCCCCCACACAGGAGAATCAACGCCCATGATCGACATGCTATCGCTGTTGCCGGAATCCAACCAAGACCGATTCGACTCGCGCCACCGCCTGGTGATCGCGGCCGCCCAGCGGGCCAAGCATTTGATGCAAGGCGCGCCGTCCATGGGCCCGAGCCAATTCACGAAAGAAACCACCCATGCGATCGACGAAGTCCTTCACGGGCGCGTCAAATTTCTCGCAGGAAAAGAGGCCAGACAGGCGCTCAAGGATGTCAAAAATGGCCGGGAGGCCGAACTGGAGCGGACCGTCGCCGTCGAGTCGGCGGAGGACGCTCGAGAGATCAAGAAAGAGCTGAGCGTGTATGTGGACGACTCCGTGAAGGCGGCGGAAGCGGACAGCGAGGAATAGCAGATCGCTCCCATGACCTCCGAGTCGCCCATGAAGCTGACAGGAAAGCGGCTGGTGCTCGGCGTCACCGGCAGCATCGCCGCGTACAAGGCCGTTGGGCTGTTGCGAACCCTCACGCGCGAGGGGGCCGATGTCTCGGTCGTCATGACGCAGGCAGCGGCCAGATTCGTCACGCCGCTGACCTTCGAAACCCTCTCCAAGCACCCGGTTGTCACCGACCTGTTCGCCGACCAGCAGAACATGCCGCACCTGACCCTGCCGGAACGCGCCGATGCCGTGATCGTGGCGCCGGCCACCGCCAATCTGCTGGCCAAATGCGCCTTGGGCTTGGCGGATGATGTGCTTAGCACCTTGCTACTGAACGTCACCGGTCCGCTGATTGTCGCGCCAGCCATGGATGGAGCCATGTGGTTTCACCAGGCCGTGCAGGCCCACGTCGCCACGCTGAGGAAACGGGGCGTCATCGTGCTGGACCCGGAAGAAGGTCCATTGGCCTCCGGACGGATCGGGGCGGGGCGTTTGGCGGAAGAAACCAGAATCATGGCCGCGCTGGAGCACGCTTTGGTTCCGAGACAGGACTGGGCCGGGCAACGGCTGCTCGTCTCCGCAGGCCCGACGCAGGAAGCGATCGATCCGGTACGATTCATCTCCAACCGGTCCTCCGGCAAGATGGGGTATGCCATTGCGCAGGCGGCCCGTGAGCGAGGCGCCGCCGTCACGCTGATCAGCGGTCCGACGGCGCTCATTCCGCCTCCCGGCGTCGACTTCGTTCCCATCATGACGGCGGAAGACATGCACAAAGCCTTACTGTCCCGCCTGGGCTGGTCCAGCGTCGTGGTTATGGCGGCCGCGGTGGCGGACTTCCGTCCCGCTCGCCCCTCGCCCCGCAAACTCAAGAAAGACGTCGGAGACTGGACACAACTCGACCTCACGCCAACCGACGACATTCTGCTCGATCTCTCGCAGCAGCGGCACAACCAAATCCTGGTTGGCTTTGCCGCCGAGACCGAATCCGTGACCACCCATGCTCGAGCCAAACTCAAGCGGAAGAACCTGGACCTGATCGTGGGCAACAATGTCGCCGCCGAAGGATCCGGATTCGGTTCCGACACCAACGCCGCCACGCTGCTCACTAAAGACGGCCGAGTCACGGAACTGGGACTCCTGCCGAAGCAGGAACTGGCCCACCGCATTCTGGACACAGTCCTCGCGCTGCTCCGTCCTCGCCCGAGAACGAGGCATTCGACGCACAACACCTGATCACGCCTCGCCGCGACGGCTTGCATGTTCGTTCTTCTATTTACTACCTAGGTCCGAGCTGCTACAATGTTGGCTTTCAATCACCGAACCGAGAGCAGGAATGGCCGGCGCCACAAGACCGACAAAGACACGTTCACGGCTTCGCATCCTCGTGTTGCACGGGCCCAACTTGAATCTGCTGGGGACGCGCGAACGGTCCCTGTACGGCCGTACCACCCTGAAAACGATTGAAGCGCAAATGACGAAGCTGGCCAAGCACGAAGGTCTCCAGGTGGAAAGCCGCCAATCGAATCTGGAAGGGGAGTTGGTCACCTGGATACAGGAGGCCCGCGGGCGTTTCGATGCCATCGTGATCAACCCGGCCGGCTATACCCATACCAGCATCGCCATCCGAGACGCCATTGCTGCCGTGGAAGTCCCAACCGTCGAAGTGCATCTCACCAATATTCACGCCAGAGAAAAGTTTCGCCGGCAGTCGTACATCGCAGGCGTCGCCGTTGGGCAAATCTCCGGCTTCGGCCCTGCCGGCTATCTGCTGGGCATCAAGGCCGCAGCCGATCATGTGCGCCACACGCATGCCTCCGTCGCCCACTGACACGTTGACGCAAGACGAAAGGGGTTCTGACTCGTGATTTCAACCGCAGATTTTCGAAACGGATCCAGAATCATGGTGGAAGGCGATCCCTATTACATCAT
>JBJTAZ010000056.1:0-9369 GCA_046091085.1 Nitrospiraceae bacterium | reverse complement strand
GTAGCTGATGAACTTCGCCATCCCCTTGTCGCTGCACACCTTCGTCAGCGCCGAGGTCAGCGTCGTCTTGCCATGGTCCACGTGCCCGATCGTCCCGATGTTCACGTGGGGCTTGCGCCGCTCGTATTTCGCCTTCGCCATACGCCACTCCCTTGGTTATGTCGTCTCAGTACCCACGCGTTGCGCTATCTCATCGCCCCATCAGGAAGCACTTGACGTGCGCCCCTAGCACACAGTTTCAATGCACCGACACAGCGCACCCAACACTGGCGAAGCTTGGGCTGGAGCCCACGACGCGGATTGAACGCGTGACCTCGTCCTTACCAAGGACGTGCTCTGCCAACTGAGCTACGTGGGCACTCTCTCCTTTACCCAGCAGGTCCACCAGCAGCATCCAGCGACAACCAGACTCGACAACTCCCCCAGATATGGAGCGGGCGACGGGATTTGAACCCGCGACAGCCAGCTTGGAAGGCTGGAACTCTACCACTGAGCTACGCCCGCAAATTGCAACCAACCAAACTAGGGTTCCTAATCCGGCTCGCCTAGCATGCAAAGTTTGCTGGCTCTAGCAAGGTTGGTTATGGTGGGCAGGCAAGGATTCGAACCTTGGAAGCCGATGGCAACAGATTTACAGTCTGCCCCCTTTGTCCACTTGGGTACCTGCCCGGCCGAGCCCATGAATCTTCGCGTAATATTGAAGCAAACCGTGCCAAAAACAAAAGCAAACCATCCCATAGACAGTTCTCCCGCCTATCACACGATGAAGCTGGGTGACCGTCTCAGGATGGAGATATGTGGCTCAGGAAACGCCAGATTGTAAAAGCAACTCTGCGAATTGTCAAGAGGAAGTTTGTCGTATCTTTATGATCGGCAGGGTGCTGCCTCCTTAAGCACTGGACGCTGTTGCTCCATGACCGACGCGGCACGTTGCGCCACCTTATCAGAGGCCCCCAATAGCAGCTCTAGCAACGCTTGCACCTCGGTCGGAGTAAGCCGGTGCGAGGGGGCCAGATAGCGCTTATTCGTCAGTTGCCGTTCAGCCTGATCCTCCGGTTCGTAGTAGCCGATCAAACTCCCCTCCTGATCCGCTTGCTTCAGGCGCGCAAGCCACCGATCCGTGGCGTACACCACCCTCCGTTTTTGTGACGATCCATCCAATTCCAGCTGGCTCCAGATGGCCCAACCGACAAATACGGCCCAGGACTCGTTCAACGCTTCCCATGCCTCCCGCTCGCTGAGGAAGCGGATTTCAGTCGCGCCTTTCCGTTGTGCAACCGGCGTAATAGCAACCACCAGATAGCGACACTGCCGCTGATCTTCGGCAAAGGCGCGCAACCGAGCGATGTCCGACCCAAGATGTGGCGCGCCGGGGCGCAGCCCGATATAGTCCATGTATGCGTGAAAAAATTCATGAAAGAGGGTACCGACTTCGCGATGCGTCATCTTATTCAGGGGCTTTAACGTCCCACCGGCCCCGTTGAACGACAGAGCGAGACTCAACACCATCCGATGTTCTTGGGGATGGTACTCCGCAGCAAAGGCATGAAGATCTTCAAATTCCAGCGCAAGGTAATCCGGGGGAATGACCCGCAGGAATTTTGTTGGAAGTCCCAGGGCATCGGCCTGGGCGATGAGTTCGCCCCAGGGGCCCTTTCGAGAAGGCGCTCCGCCTCCAAACTCAGCAGCGAATGACGGCATCTGCCAGACACAGAGCCATACGATCAGCGCAGCAAACATCCCAGGGCAGAGGCGCAACACGAGGGTCAATCCCATTCACGAAACCGCTCGTCATAGGCTCCGCCCTCTTCCACCAGAGCCCAGGTGTCGAGCAGTGAAGAGGGCACATCATCCAGAAATCTCGACGGCTTGGAAAGGATCGATCCGGTGGATTTATCGAATACATTGATCGGATAGGTGAGAAACAAATGCTGCTTGGCTCGGGTCACGGCAACATAGAACAACCGCCTCTCCTCTTCCAGCTCCTCCTCGCTCGCAAAGGAGTAGGCTGAGGGGAACCGCCCGTCCACCACCCACAGCACGAACACGCATTGCCACTCCAAGCCTTTGGCCGAGTGAATCGTGGAGAGGACCAGCTTCTCGTCGTCCCGATCTCCCGCCTCCACATCCGCCACGCTCGAATCGGGCGGTTCCAGAGCCAGGTCGGCCAAGAACCCGTCCAACTTGGGATAGCGTTCCGCCATGGAGTAGAGATGCTCCAGATCGCGCATCCGCTTGGGATAATCGTCGTACTGCTCCTTGAGAATCGGGAGGTAATACCCGTACAGTTCGTTCACCTGCTCGGCCGGCGTCAGCGAACCGGCACTGCCCGCCTCGTCCAACGCTCGCGCCAACTCCTTCAAGCCCCGTCCAGAACGGCCGCTGACTTCCCTGAGGATGTCGGCGGGCCGAAGGTCCGGGCGCTCGGCACGGACGAACGACGCGATCAAGTCTTGGGCTTTTTTCGGTCCCACCCCTTCCACCAGCAGCAGGATGCGATTCCAACTCACCGCATCCAGCGGATTTTCGATCACGCGGAGATGGGCCAACAGATCCTTGACGTGTGCGGTCTCGATGAACTTGAATCCTCCGCGCTTCACGAAGGGCAACTCCCGCCGAGACAGCTCGATTTCCAGATCGAACGAATGGAAACTGGACCGGAATAGAATGGCAATCTCGTCCAGCGGGATGCCCTCCTCCCGCAACTCCAAAATCTTCTGGGCGATGAAGCGCGACTGGGCGTTCTCACCAGCCGCCTGGACCAGGGCCGGCAGGGGGCCATCCAGTTTCCGCGTGAACAAGTGCTTGCTGTATTTCTCGGCTGCCCCCTGGATGATCTCATTGGCCAGGTTCAGGATCGGCTGGGTACTCCGGTAATTCTCCTCCAACTTGTAAATCGTGGCGCCGGAGAACAGCTGTGGAAACTCCATGATGTTCCGGAACGTGGCGCCGCGGAACGCATAGATGGATTGCGAGTCGTCGCCCACCACCATCACATTGTCGTGGGTGGCCGCCAACTTTCGAACCAAGTCAGCCTGAAGTCGGTTCGTATCCTGATACTCGTCCACCAGGATGTAGCGGAAGTTCGAGGAGATGGCCTGGCGCGTCGGCTCGTGTTCACTCAGGAGCAGGCGCAGCTTGACCAGGAGGTCGTCGTAGTCCATCAGTTGCCGCTGCCGCTTGGCGGTTTCGTAGGCTTTCTGAAGCTTGGCCAGCGCATCCAAATGCTCGGAGAAATGGGCAAACTCCGAGAGCACCACGTCATCGAGACTCTGAAGCGTGTTCTCGCACTTGCTGAACATCTCGGCGATCGTCCCCTTGCGCGGAAACCGCTTGTCCTTTTCATTCATCCCCATTTGTGCGCGCAGTAAGTTGATCAGGTCTTCCGCATCCCCGCGATCCAGGATCGTAAAGCCCGGCTCCACCCCGATCGGCCGGCCATGGCGGCGCAACAACAAATTGGCAACCGAATGGAAGGTCCCCCCTTGAACCCGCTCGCTCCTGGCCCCGATGAGGACTCCTGCCCGTTGCAACATCTCCTGCGCGGATTTGCGCGTGAAGGTTAAGAGCAGAATCGCCGCCGGGTCTACGCCCTTATCAATCAAATAGGCTACGCGGTACACCAGCGCTCTGGTCTTGCCGCTGCCGGCGCCGGCGATCACCAGCGATGGTCCGTCGCCCGCCGTCACCGCCGCCAACTGCTGGGGATTCAACGCCGCCGCGTAGTCCAGCGAGAGCCTCGCTGGCTGGACTTCCTCCGCCGGCCGCTTGAGTACATAGGGCTTGATCTCTCGTTCCATACGTCCTTTGAGGCTCCTACTTTTCCGCTTCCCGTTTCCGATGCGCCTCAGCAACGGCCTTCACGTGGCCCACCGCTTCCACGTCGCGGGACTCCGGCGTGACCTCTTCAGCCGAGCGGCAGGCCTGCTCCGCCCTGTCGAACTCGTTGATGATCTCTAACCGCACAATGGCCAGCGAAGGCCCCTGTGGCATTCAGGTTGATTACGGCCGGCGCATGCTATGGTGCAATTCACGGTTGGGTCGCACAAGCAGAGAGGCCGAGCTTCACCCCGAGGAAAGCCGGTCGCAACTCCGTTGCCATGGCCATTTGTTCTTTCCGAGCCGTTCCTCCTAGAGAGGCAGAGAAATACCACAGAGCCCAACCTGTTGCAATGACCATCCGCCCCCTATACAGCATCTTGGAGTCTGAGACGAACTTGTATATAATGGGCCGGCACTGGAGGGACGATGAGCGCATCGAAGGGTTCATATGCCGACCTGTTGCGTGAACTGGCTGCGATGATGGTCGCTGTCGCGGGCGAGTCCGTCACGATGGTCAAGCGGAGCGCCCCAACCGCAGCGCTGACCCTCAAACCCAAACAGGAATGGGACATCTATCTCGACTTTCTAAAAGTGTTGTTCAATTTGGCCGATCGGCTGTCCGTCCTGCATCTTCCCATCCAAGAACAGCCGCTATTTATGGACAGCCTGGAAGACCAGGTGTCGCAACACTTGAGCACGATCCTGGCTCCAGCCATGGGCCCCGACAGCGACGACATGGAAATCAAGGTCACGATTGGAAAAGCCGTCGCCGACAGCCGGCAACGCTATGAGCGGTTTCGTTTTCTCGTGACGGACGAGAGTCAAGGCAGAGCCGACTACCTGAAAGCCGTCGGAGAGCGAATCGCGGAATTGATCGGCGCGACTGGAAACGGCATGGTCACGTCTGCCGCGACACTGTGTATTAGCTCTGCAATTCCCGCCATGCAAGCCCTGTTCGACGGAGTCCTTTCGGGCAAGGTTGCGAACGCCACAGCCCCTCACCAAACCCAACAGGCGGGAGTCTCCAGCGCCCAACCGATACAGCCGGAGGGCAGACCCAAGGCGGAACCGGCCGGGGCCGCCCGAGAAATCAAGCTCGTCAGCGTGATGTCCACCGTCTCGGGCGAAGAGGTCGAAACCCGTTGGGGGCTTCATCCCCGGTTTCGGCAGGATCTGACCCAGGATGAGAGCAAGGAGCTGACCAAACTCATGAACCGGATCACCCAGATTCTCGGCGAACGCTATGCTGCCGTCGCCTTCTCGCCGGACTGGACATCCTGGAACCGGATCGGACACGCATGACCGTCACACAGAGGGCACACTCGTGAGCAATCACCCGTCGTCATCTTCCCAGCCCCACGATGAAATCGGCCAACTGCCTCGTGCCCTGGGCCGACTAGGAGAACTTGCCAACAATATCTGGTGGAGCTGGAAGCCTGAGGCACGCCGGCTGTTTGAGACCATCGATCCGACCCTCTGGCGATTGACTCACCATAATCCCGTCAAGCTACTCCACGACCTCAAACCGGATCGGCTGACGACCCTGGCCGAGGACCCGGCTTTCGTCCGCCAGTATTCGGCCGTCCTCAAAGCGTTCGACCAGTACATGGCCTCTCAGGGAACCTGGGTATCTACCCAGCATCCGGCTTTGGCCGGATCCGTCATCGCGTATTTCTCGGCGGAGTTTGGTCTTCACAACTCCCTCCCCATCTATAGCGGCGGATTGGGAGTGCTGGCCGGAGACCATTGCAAGGAAGCCAGCGACTTGGGATTGCCCTTGACGGGACTCGGCTTCATGTACCCGCAAGGGTACTTTCACCAACGCATCACGCCCGACGGTTGGCAGGAAGCCGAGTATATGCCCTTCAATCCCCAGGAGTCTCCGATCTGTCAAGCCCATACTCCGCAGGGCGAACCCTGCCGCATCACCGTTGAACTCGGCACCAGCATCGTGTCCGCCATCGTGTGGCAAGTGCGGGTTGGCCGGATCTCGTTGTACTTGCTCGACACGGACGTGCCGGAGAACGAACCACGGGACCGAGAGCTCTCGGCTCGGTTGTATGGCGGCGACCAGGACATGCGCCTGCGCCAAGAAATCTTATTAGGGATCGGTGGAGTCCGAGTATTTCGGGCACTGGGGCTTTCGCCTTCCGCTTGGCACGTCAATGAGGGCCATTCGGCATTCTTGACGCTCGAGCGTCTCCGCGAGTACGTGCAAGCCGGACGCTCCCACGCCGAAGCCACCGAACTGGTCCGGCACAGCACCGTCTTCACCACTCACACGCCGGTGCCTGCCGGCCATGACGTGTTCCCCTTTTACATGGTGGAACATTACTTTAACGGCTATTGGGAGCAATTGGGCCTCACGCGCGAAGCCTTTCTCCAGTTAGGCGCCCACCCGGAGAAACCGCACGAGGGCTTCAACATGACTGTGCTGGCCATTCGGATGGCTCAGCATCTCAATGGCGTCAGCCGCGAACATGGCCGAGTCTCGCGCGCCATGTGGCGCCCGATCTGGCCCGGGCTTCCAGACGAGCGTATCCCGATCCGCAGCGTGACGAATGGCATCCACGTCCCGACCTGGGTCGCGCCAGAACTCAACCACCTCTATAGCAAGCATTTGGGACCGGACTGGGCCGAGCACTGCGACGATCCGGCAGTCTGGCACCGTGTGACCGACATTCCGGACCATGAACTCTGGGCGGTGCGCCAAACGCTGAAGCGCAAGCTCATGAGCTTCATCAGAGAACGGGCGAGAAGAAGCTGGGTCCACGGCCGGATGACCGCCAACCAAGTGCTGGCCAGCGGCACCCTGCTCGACCCCGAGGCACTCACGATCGGCTTCGCCCGCCGGTTTGCGACCTACAAGCGAGCCACCCTGATTTTCAGCGCCCTGGAGCGGCTCAAGCACCTCCTCCAAGACCGCTGGCGACCGGTGCAGATCGTGTTTGCCGGAAAGGCGCACCCGGCCGACGAACCGGGCCGCCAGTTCATCCACGAAGTGCACGGGTTTTGCCGAGACCATGGCCTGGGCGGCCACATTGCCTTCCTCGAAGATTACAACATGCACATGGCGAAATTTCTTGTGCAAGGCGTGGATGTCTGGCTCAACACGCCCAGGCCCCCGATGGAGGCCAGCGGCACGAGCGGTCAGAAAGCATCGCTGAACGGCGTCCCACACCTGAGCGTTCTGGACGGGTGGTGGCACGAAGCCTACGACGGCGCAAATGGCTGGGAGATTCCACTGGCCGCAGACCTGACCGATTCTCATGCCCTCGACGCGCATGACGCCGAGCATCTGTATCGCATCCTGGAGGCCGACGTCATCCCGCTCTACTACCAGCGAGACAGGGACGATATCCCGCGCGGCTGGGTCGAGATCGTCAAGGATGCCATCCGCACTGTCGCTCCACGGTTTTCCGCCCGCCGGATGGTGAAAGAGTATACCAACCTGCTCTATGGCCCTGCCTCATCCCCTCCGCCTTCCACTTGGTAATGGCCGCTCGTCATCTTGAACGACCGACGTGCCGGCGACTGCTGGCGTTCGTGCCGGCCATATTGCTCCTGGCCAGCTCAACTGATTCGGCAATGGCCGCGCCCACTGTCCGTCACGCGACGACCGGCACCTCCACCCAGAGCACCGTTCCCGCACCGATCGAACGCGAAATTCTCGCCGCCGCGAAAGCCAGCCATCACGATCGTGCCGTCCGCCTCTTCGAGTCGTTGCCGGCTGGGCAAACACCGTCCAACCGTCTGCTGGAAGCGGCCATTCACAGCTACCTGCACCTTGGCCAACCGGAACGGGCTTTGGCCGTCTATGAGCGCCTGATTCCTCCCGGCCGGCCGGATTCGTCGGTGTGGCTCGGCGATCTAGCCCGTGCCTTCATCTCCAGTCATGCGCGGGACACCCAGGAATATGTTCGCATTGCCTCGTTTACGGCTTTGGCCGAAGTAGGCGATCCGGCCATGATCCCCCTGTTGGAAGACGGACTCTTGGACCCCTCCATCCTCGTTCGTGCCCGTGCCATCGAAGGGTTGGGCCGAGTCGAAGAACGGGCGAAACGAGCCAGCCATGCCTTTTCGACCACGACATTGAAACGGGCACTCGACGATTCAGCACCTCCCGTGCGCATCGCGGCGTTAAATGCACTGGGGGATGTCGGAAGCGCGAAGGACCAAGGCCTCCTCGACCGCATGGCCCAACTCGCCAGGACCGGGGAAGGCCCGATCCACGTCTTCGCGCTCGCCGCACTGGCAAAGCTCGGCCGCGCGGACGCCTTTGAAGAAATTGTGAACGCCGCGACATTGCCTGAGCCAGACATCCGCATGGCGGCCATCGGCGTCCTGGGCCGTCTCAAACGGTCTTCAAGCCTCTCGCTGCTGTCGCAGTCGGTGTACGATCCTGAGGAGTCTGTGCGGGCCTTTGCCGCCGGAGCCTTGGGAGAGTTCGGAGATCCGTCTGCCGTGGGGGCGCTGACCCATGCGTTGAGCGACGACAGCCCCCGTGTCCGAAGCGTCGCGGCTGCCAGTATGGGACGGCTCGGGTTGAGCCATGCCAAACCTCTCTTGCGGCAAGCGGCGCGGGATCCGGTCGAAATCGTTCGGGCCGGAGCAGTAGAAGGGCTGCTGCGGTTGGGCGAACCGGACGCCGTCTTGCTGGCCGCCGAATTGGCCAAGCACGACTCGCCATCGGTCAGAAGCGCTGCCGCGCAAGCGCTGGGATTGCCCGGTAATCGTCGAGCCTTGCCGGTCTTGGAGCAGTTGCTCATGGACCAGCAGCCGCAACCACGATTGGCGGCGGCCCGCGCGCTCGGCAAAGTGGGAGACCGCAACAGCCTCCCATCCCTGGAAAAGGCGCTCGCGGACAGCGACCCGGCGATCCGCATCACGGCAGCCGCCAGCCTGCTGCAAATCCAATCGCACCATGCTCGGGAGAAACGATAAGCCGCATCCAAGGAGGCCTCTATGTTTAAGCTGCTAGGATGGGTGGTGCTGCTCGGACTCGCCTTCGGAACCGGCTATTACGTTGGGCAGCACCCGATCAACGAACTAAAAAAAACCGTCGCCGACTTGACCCGCACGGTGTAGGACACCACGCTGGGGCGCGACCGATCCGTGCGTCTGCGCCACGGCTTGATGGACGCGAAATCGGAAATGTTTCTAGCCAAGTCCGAGCTGCTGGATAAAAACTTCGGCAACGCCGTGGCCGCACTGGGAAAAGCTGCCGAGCACCTGGAGAAAGCCGGCGAAGCCGAGCGTGACGGCGGCAGAAGTCAAAAAGTGAGGCCGCTGGCCGCCAAAGTGGAAGAAGCAAAGAAGGAGCTATCGGCTGGGAAAACCCTATCCAAGTCCAAACTGGACGAGATACAGAAAGAGTTGGATACGCTGCTTCAATAGTTGGGCGCGGGGCTCACGCGTTGGCGGTCTTCTTCCAGGCTGCCAGAATCCGTTCCACGCGCATCTTGACCACCATGTCGGGATCCTTGAGCAAGGGCTTGATCGCTTCACGGCCTCGCGCGTCGCCGATTTTCTCGAGCGCCGCCGCGG
>JBJTAZ010000055.1:0-2808 GCA_046091085.1 Nitrospiraceae bacterium | reverse complement strand
GGCTCACCGGCAAGCCCGACGATCGCGATCCCCGCCCGCTCCGCCAGCGCGAGCATCTCGACTCGGTCCAACAATACGCTGCGCCCGACCTCCAAGGCCAGCGCCGTGGCGTTGACGGCCTGCATCCCGGCGATGGTCTTGGGGCCGGCCGCCGGCAAATCGAAGCGGAGATCCTGCTGCGGCTTGCACCGCTTGACCACGACCGCCCCCTCTTTCGCCAGAGCTCCGCCTCGCCGGATCGCGTCGTCCGTCCCTTCCACCGCCTCGACCGCCACCACCACCCGATCCTTGATCACCACGCACTGGCCGATGTCGAGCAGGCCGATCTCACGCGCCACATCCCACCCGTAACGAATGTCTTCCCATTCCCGTTCGCTGGGCTGGCGGGATGTCTGCACCCCTGCCTCCATCAGCACGCCGGTGAGCCCGAACGTCGACTCGCGGATGTGAATGCCCTCCCGTTCCAATTCGGCCGCAAACTCGCGCAGGATGCCGTCGTCCTTCCAATGCTTCAGCCGGCCGAAAATCGCCAGCGCCCGCATGTCCGGCCGGACCGTCGTAAACACGTGCGTCTTGCTGATGCCGCCCAGCATCACCGCCTGCCGAACGCCGTCGCCCTTGAGCGCCTCGATCAGCTTGTTGAACTGCCCGATCTTGATCCAGTGGATTCGGTCCACGTGCTGTTCCAGATCGGGCGACGTCTCGCCGATGTGCGCCACCGCCGACACCTGGTAGCCCATCCGTTTGACGTTCTCGGCAAAGATGATGGGGAACCGCCCGTTGCCGGCGATCAAGCCGATGCGCACCGGGCCGTCAACCGGATCCGCTGCCGCCGATGTTCCCGATGCGAGCACCTCAGTCCTGCCCATCTTCGTCTTTGCCCGCCGCGCGGCATAGACCGCGCTTGGAGGCATCGATGAACGCCGCAAGCTGCGCCACGTCCGGATTGTCCGGAAACTGTGCCTTGGTCTGTTTGACCGCCTCGCTCAGCCGCTGCCCCGAGCGGAACAGCGCTGCATAGACTTTCTTGAGCGTGGAAATCCGTTGGGTTGCAAAGCCATGCCGCCTGAGCCCGACGGAGTTCAATCCGAATAGCTGCGCGCGATCGCCGTTCGCCCGCATGAACGGCGGCACGTCCTGGGCGACGGCGGAACAACCGCCGACCATGGCGTAGGGTCCGATGCGCACGAATTGGTGAATGCCTGCTAGCCCGCCGATGACCGCATGGTCGCCGATCGTGATATGGCCGGCGAGGTTGGCGGAATTGGCCATGATGATATGGCTGCCCAGCAGACAATCGTGGGCGATGTGCGAGTAGGCCATGAGGAAGTTCATGTCGCCCAGCTTCGTCAAGCCTCCGCCCTCGACCGTGGCGCGATTGACCGTGACGTACTCGCGGAGCACGTTGTCATGGCCGATGACGACCCTGGTCGGCTCGCCCTTATAGTGCAAATGCTGCGGCGGCGTGCCGATGGACGAAAACGGCCAGACCTGGCACCGCTCCCCGATCTCGGTCCAGCCGTCCACAACCACGTGGGAGACCAGCCTGGTTCCCCGGCCGATCCGCACGTGCTCGCCGATGACACAATAGGGTCCGATCTCCACATCCGGCCCCAGCTCGGCCTTGGGATGCACGATCGCCGTCGAATGAATCTGCATGCTATTCACCTGTTACGCATTGACTGAGTTCAATGATGCCTGGCTCCGCCCCTTGCCAACCGACGGCGGCACGCTGACAGCCGTCACCCGCTGGCCTTCTCCTCCGTCACCATCGCGGTCATCTCGGCTTCGCAGACCACCTCGGTCTCCACATAGGCTTTGCCCTGCATCTTCCAGAACGGCGGCCGCTTCTTCACCACTTCCACCTCCAACCGCAATTGATCCCCCGGCACGACTGGCTTGCGGAACTTGGCGCCGTCCACCCCCGTCAGAAAGACCACCGGCTTGCCGCCGGCCGGCGCGGACTTCAAGGACAGCACGCATCCGGCCTGAGCCAGGGCTTCCAGGATCAGCACGCCCGGCATGATCGGCCGCCCCGGAAAATGCCCCTCGAAAAACGGCTCGTTGCTCGTGACGTTCTTGATCGCGACAAGCCGCCGGTCTGCCTCCCACTCCTTCACCCGGTCCACCAGCAAAAACGGATAGCGGTGGGGCAGGATCGCGCGGATCTCGTCGTTGTTCAGGGTCTTCCCCGCTTCGTCTGCGGCTCCCGTCGTTCCCATGCTACTTGTACCTCCGGTCGAACTCCTTGATGACGGCCTCGGTCACATCGAGCGCCGGCTGGACGTAGATGACGATCTTGAGCGTGACATCGGTGCCCCTGTCTATCACAGCCGTGAGCCCCTGCTTCTGCGCCACATCGCTGACCAACTCCGTGATTTTCTTCTGGTACTCGCGGTCCATCTCCTTTTGCTTGGCCTGGACTTCGCGTTGAAAATCCTGGATGCGGCGCTGGTAGCCTTCGTATTTGACCCGGAACTTCTCTTGCTTCTCCTTCTTGGCGGCCTCGCTGAGATCCGGAGGGGCATCGCGCAGGCCCTTTTCGAGATCCTGCATCTCTTGGTTGTCGGCAGCCAAGATCCGTTGGCGGCTCACCGAGAACTCCTTCAACGACTCCAAGGCCCGCTTGCCGGCCACCGTCCGCTCCACCAACGACTGCTGATCCACCACTCCCACCTTGACCGTTTCGGCCGCTTCGACTGCCCAGGCCGAGCCCAATCCGAGCGCCACTCCCAGCCCCGCTGCGACCCACAAGAGCGAATGCCACATCCCGTAAAGGAATAAGCCCTTCGCAACGGAGAATCAAGA
>JBJTAZ010000054.1:0-10295 GCA_046091085.1 Nitrospiraceae bacterium | reverse complement strand
CTGCCAGTTGCCGGCCACGCCGAACTTGCGCACCTGCTCGGTCACCCAGTTGGGGGTGTCGGACGAGAAGGTCGTCGCCACCATGGAGAGGCCGGCCAGCCACCACGGCACGGAACGGCCGGAAGCGAAGAACTCCGAGGTACTCTGACCCGACCGACGCGCGAAGAACAGCGCGGGCACGAAGCAGATGAGGATCGAGATCGCGACGATGACCCAATCAATCCAGGTGGTATGCATGGCAGGGGTAAGGGGTTGGCCTGTTCTCTTTCCACCCCGTCCTCGTGGCAACCGTGTTCCCCTCGGTGATATAACCAGTTCGGAGCGTTAGGGCATTGTCCAATTATCCTAGGTAGGGTCAGCCCTGCGTGCTTACCTTGTTTGCGTTGGGTAGGGTCGGGACCGAGTCACGAGCTAGTTGTCTTGGGTAGGGGCAGCACCGCGTGCTGCCCTAGTCTGTATCTACGTTCGCCTCTAGGACAGCACGTGGTGCTTTCCCTACCTCGATTCAGGCGGATGCGATGTCATCACATCCCTACCCCGAACCCCTAGGCCGCCGCAGGGCGGCCTGAGGTAGGGGCGTGGCTACGCCGCGCCCTGTGATTGCAGGAGGGCGATGAATCGTGCCCCTACCTTGGTTCGAGGTAGGGCTGACCGGCCCGGTCAGCCGCGGTTGAGCGGGCCGCTCAACCCTACCCGATGCAACGAGGACAGCACGTGGTGCATCCCTACCGAAACAAAAGGGCGCCCTGCGGCGCCCTCTCACTTTCCCATGTCCCCGTGTCACCTTGCCCACGTGTCCCCTCGCGAAGCGAAGCTACGCGCTAGAACCTCAGCTTGTAGCTGGCGCTGGCGCCGGGGGCGGTCTTGCCGCCGCGGATCTCGGCGAAGACCTTGAACTCGGCCGAGCCGAGGCCCTCGCGCCAGGACACGCCGACCGTCGGCTGGAACTGGATGTAGGTGTACTCGGGGCTGGGGACGGTGACCTCGCCGCTTACGCCGACGGGGGTGACGAAGCGCGCCTGGCAGGTCGGATTAGAACCCACCACATGGCGCGTGAACATGCCTTCGCCGAAGAGCTGCCAGGACTTGTCCTCCTTGAAGAGGTCGGTCGAGTAACCCATGCCCAGATCCAGCTGGTAGTAAGGCATGTTGACCGCGTCGAAGTTCATGGCGATGGCCTCATCACCGGTCTCGGTGAAGGCATTACGGTGCGCCAGGCCGGCGCCGAGGCCCATGCGGAGATAGGTCTTGGAATCCTGGGTTCGCAGCACGTTGGTGTCGTAGCCCAGCTCGACGCCCGTACGGAAAGCTTTCGGCTTGCCCGTCGCCGGCTTGGTGGTGATCCCCATTTCCACGAAACGCGTGTGGGTGACCTCGTAGTTCGAGTAGAAGGCCACGAAGCTGACCGTCGAATCATCGCCCGAGGCCGCGGTGTAGAGGCCGAGATCATAGGCCGTCGAAGAGGTCTCGTCTCCCTTATATTCGTGCTTCGATTCGGACTTCGAAAGGCCGAAGGCCAAGCCCATGACCCAGTCCTTTTCACGGACAAGATCGACGCCTGCGGCGACGCCGCCGAGCTGATAGTCATACCCCCAGTTGCCCTTACCCTGATGGGCGTGGATGGCCTGGGCGTAACCTTCCACCCACGTGGCGTCTTGGGCTCCTGAGACAGCCTGATCAAGATCATCCTTGGAGTTCAGCAAGGAGCCCTGAGTGATGCCTTGGGCGGCCGAAGGACCGCGCGCCGCCAGACGGGAATAGGGATCTCCGGCGACGGATTTGACGAACATCGACTGGGTCCGGCCCATGATGTTCGGCAGGCTGGAGATCGTGCGCGGAGTACCAAGATTGCGGTACAACGCGAAATAGAGCTCGGTGTGATCCGCAAATGTACGGATCATCGGAGTCAGGGACAGGAAATACTGCGCGGTTTGGGCGTCGAAGTAGACCCCGTTCTTTTCGATATCGGTATCCACGAACTGATCGGGATTAATGTCGTGAATACCGGAGCTGTGTTCTATAATAGTGAACACCTTCGAGGCGACATCGATGTTCCCTGGATAGAAGGTGACCTTTATTCCGCCCCTCACCGTTGCTCCGCCAGGCGCGGTGACTACAGTGTTATCTGCGCCATCCCCATTGAATTCGACATTGTAAGTCGCGCCTTGGGCTATGTTCAGATTAGAGGTCGTGATCGTGCCGATAGAATTACCCGGCGCAAGCGTACCGCCGGACAGGACCCGGATGTCGCCAGAATAGCCAACGCCACCCAAGGTCGCTCCGCTCCAAACGGTGATCGAAGGACTCACCCCACCGGGGACCCAAGGAATCAATCTGGCGTTGTTATACAGCGTGCCTGCTTGGACCGGAAGGTCGCCGGAATTAATCGCGAATTGAATCTTATCGGCATCCGCACGCGTCAATTGCGTCGCCGTGCCCAGATGGACGGTGCCCGCCGTGGTCTTCTCGACCGTATTTGCCCGCACGAACTGGGGAGTCGAAATAGCGCCATTCAGGTAGAAGGCCGAGACAACCTGGCCGTCTTGCAACTCAAAATCCGTAAACGTCTGGTCGACCGTTAGCATGGTCGGCCCCGCCAGTTTGGCATTCATGTTCCACGTGTCGCCGGTGACCGGACGCAGGAAGCCAAGCTGGCCGCCTCCGATGAGGGTGATCAGCTTGTTGTTTGCCGTCTGGGTCTTCTGCGTGATGGCGTTCTCCCCTGCAGGGTTGAAGATCATGCGATAACCGAAGGCCGACACGACGACGTCCTGATAGAGGTCGATGGCTACGTTGACGTGATGATCGCCGGCACCGTTATTGACCTGAGCCGCTTCGGTCAAACCAAGGCCTAGGGTGATGCGTTCACCCCCGATATCTGGCTGCAAGGTGGTCCCGGTGTTCCCGCCGAAATTGAGCTTCGCCAGAAGGGGGTTATAACCGGTGAGCGTCACGGTCCGATACCCGTTGGCAGCGCCCTCAAAGGTCATTTCGTCGTATGTGCTCAAGGCGCCATCCCGCCCAGGAACTCCATCGAGCGTCGGGAACATGGCCCAAGAATCCTGCGTCCAGACCTGTCCGGCAGTGGCACCACCCAACCAATGGGATTTGCCGCTGTAAACCAGGGCCTGCACGTTGACGGTCTTGTTGGGCAGCGAGAATTGAGCCGTAATGCCGTCGGTCGGCTTTGAGGTACCCGTCAAAGTCAGGGTTTCGTTATACAGGTTGTAATGCTGCGCGACCTCATCCCGTAGTTTGACGGAGACCGAGGTGTCAGCCGGAGAGCCTGCGACAAGTTTGGTCAACGTGGTGGCGCCGAAAACCTCCAGCGAGGCGGCGGCGCTCACGTTTAGGTCAAGATGGTCGACGTATGCGGCAGGGCCGTCCTGGTAATTCGCGATCGGAACGGCCACCGGCGCAAAGGTCCCTTTTTCATGACGACGTCCGAGATTCACCGTCTCCACATCAATGCGGGCGGCGGCGTAGACTTCGCCGGTTACGGCGATCGTCTGGGAGTTAACCTGGGCCTCAGGCAGGGCAGTCGTGCCGTCTCCCTCGGTCTTGAAGACCACGGTCGTGGCACCGACTATCCTGCCGGGTCGTGCAGTGGAAAGAGTGATTCCCAAGGTGGAATCAACGGGGTCGTTCCAAGCAAGGTTCTGAACGTTGCCCGTGGCGATGACACCGCTGCTGGTGCTCTCGAAGCGCGCGCCCAGCTTCTCGTAGAAGGCCGAATCGGCCGGATTGCTGCCGACGTCATTCCTTATCGCGACGGTCTGCGTGGCGAAACTCCCTCCTTGGCGGACTTTACCAAAGTCGATCGTCGCCGCAGGATCCAACGGAGTCACAATCTGACCATAAGCGTGGTAATAGACCTTGCCCGTCATCGAGACCGTAGCATCGGGCAGTGCCGTATCCGTGAACCCGGGCGCGTTGTAGGCCAACGAGGTCACGGTAAGCTTGGCCGTACCATTGACGACACCGACGCCAACGGGAGCGAAGGTCGCCGAGAGGTCATTGTTGCTAGACCCGGCTAATACGTCGCGATCAACGATCTGCGACAACGATGAGACATTCGAGCTGTTGCTGCCGGCCTTCCACTTCATGCGGAGATTCTCCCCATAAGTGACATCCGCGGCATTCGACACCACGACCTGACGGGAGCCAAAGGACTGGTTCAAGGATGACAGCTCCGGCGCGCCAGCGTAAGCCTTGGTAGGATTGGACCGCCGGATACTTCCGAAATCAACGAGGTCGGCGACAGGTTTCGCGTATTCGATCACCGTTCCGGTGATACGGACCGGATCGTAACCATCCGCTACCGCCCCGGGCTGGTTGGTGAACTCAGCCCTGACAGTGCCAACCTTGAAACCGGGCGTCGTGGTAGACAATCCGTTCAACGTCGCCGTCAAGGTCCCCAAGGCATTCGTCGTAGATACGCCCGCCACCGACGAAGCCCCGAGCGTGACATTGGAGGTCGGATTGGTCAGGATAGCATCCACGGAATTGACGCTGGTATTGCGCACCGTGATATTCCCGTAAGGGAAAGCGCCGCCCACACGGACCACACCCAAGTCGATGTCGCCGGCCCTGGAACCGTACGGAACGTACTTGAGCATGATGTTGTTCGTAGTACCCTCGCGCTCCAAGGAGAACTTGGCTTCCAATCGACGCGAGGAAAGCGTGATCCCGTTAGCGTCTCGCCAATCTTCGGTCAGGATGCTCAGGTTGCCGGGGAAGCCGGTCAGATTACCGTCGACCTCATATACCCTCCAGGTTCGCACCGTGCTCCAGAAGTCGGCCGTCCAGTCTACGCTGCTTCCAGACGGACGAAACGAAAGTTCCATACTCGTCGGGCCTGCAAATGTGAGGTTTTGGGCGACATGGATTCGGTCAAAATATTGTGCTCCGGTGAGCGGGGCAACCGACTGATTGGCCCTAAGTTCCCAAAGCATCTTAGAACCTGCGGCATAGGTCAGGTTGTTATAAGTCACCAGACCGGGAGAATTACCTGGCTCATGACGGCCTCCATTGATGTTGATGTCGCCATTGATCCGTCCGGAGCCAGAAAGCGTTCCGTTAGCTCCGACGGTCACATTGGCGGTCAACGAACCAGCACCAGGATTCACCGCCAGATTTCCTGAAGTCACGACCACTCCGCCTCCGATGACGCTATCAACTGCGTTAAGGCTTAGTCGATCTGTTCCGAGAAGCTCGAAAGAGCCTGCGCCAGTAATAGTTCCGTCGAAATCAAGCGAGGGACCTCCTGAGTGATTGAAGATTAGCTTGGCGCCGGCCGAGACCACGGGATTCGCCTCAGGCGAAATCCAGCCGTACAATCCGCCGTTTCCGACCTGAAGGGTACCCTCCTGCACCTGCAACGAGTCATCAAAAAGACTGTTGCCGTAATCCGTCCCGGAGATGGTCAGCCAGGAGGCCCCTTTCTTAATTAGACGCGAAGGCGTGGTGTCTGCCGATCCGCCTTGAACTCCGCGTTATATTACCCCCGCAGCCAGTTCCAAGTGAGAATCAGTGTCGATGGTTCCATTGAGCCCTGAGTCGATCGAGAATGCGCTCTCCAACCTGATCGCACCTACATCCGACGAAGAACCGAACCTGAAATCATCGGTCTGAAGATAGAATGCATCCGAAACGGCCATGCTCCTGAACCCCGAACCTTCCGCAGAAAGCCTGCCGCCCATCAAGAATACCCGAAGCCCGCCAAGCGCTGCGTCGTGCCCTGCCCTCACCCATCCATTTAGAATGTGGAATCCTTGGTCTTCTTCGCCCTCATCGATGATCGAAGTGGCCGTAGACAGCGTGACCTTGCCGGCTATTTTCGTCTTGTCGGTAAGATCGCCGACATAGATGTCCTTCGCCGTGACAAGATGCCCCAAGCTGACATATCCGTCGTTGCCACGGTAAAGTCTGTAGTCCTTGCCACCAGCGGACGCATCGGTGTTCTCAAACGAGATGACCACAGGATTGAGGCGGGCGGCATATGGCTTTACCAATATGTCGGTCGGACCGGTGGCCGAGTCGTCGAAGACAATCAAGTCATTCTGAAGGAAATTGACGCGCTGTGCAGGGTTGGTGTGCGAATCAAGGAACCAGTTGTATTCACCTAAATCCCACTCATTGGTGTTATCTCCGCGCCAACGGAGCGCGCCTGTGCTGATCTCCAAGGTTATGAACCCGTGTTCTCCAGGCAAACGTGGCTGAGGTAAGAGGTCCTTTCTGAACGAGGCGGACTGCCTTACGCCCATTCTTATGCCGGTAGCCCTGAAAGGCGAGGGTCCCATCCCCGAGAAATCGCCACCTATCACAGACCCCGAAAACTCCATGATTTTGTACACCCCTGACCGTACCCGGGCACCCGAGAAGGCGACATTGATAGATGATGGCGCGGATAACAGGTTGATGTCGCCCGTCACGACCACAGGCGCAACCCCGTTACCGACGTTCGCATAATCATAAGGATAGGGAAGCTGGAGCGGATCTGCCTGCAGAAAGCCAGACACCAAAGAATGCTTGATGACGTTTCCTTTCATCGCGACTTTGGCGGCACCCTCAAAAGTAAGATTGCCTGTGTTGAGAGACCAGGCTCCTGCACCCGGATTAAGCGCTCGGTTACCCGGAGTAAGCGTAGCCCCAATGCCGTTCTTGAAGATGACATCCCCGACGATCGTGCCATAGCCTGACAAAGCTGCGGTCGCACCGATCGAGAACCCGGCAGCCTGGGTCGTGACCGTAGCCCCGGACAGCACAGTCGAACCTTTGACGAGACTGACACCTTCTACGGACTCATTTGCCCGGATATAAAGAACCCCGGCGCTATCCTTGATCAGCTTACCGGTACCAAGATCCAGCTGCTTATACAGATAGATGTTTCCCTTGCCACCAAGATAAAGGTCGTAGCCCGAGCCGCCTGAAGCGAGGTCATATCCTAGCGAACTGGCTCCATTGAGGGTGAAAGAGCTGGAATCGCTGTTGATGCGCGAAGTCGACTGAAGCCTGATAGCGCCCGAGAAGGTGGTGGCGCTGCCGGAGACATTCAAGGCGCCCTGGGCGACCGAACTCACCACCAAACCGTGTCCGTTTAGGAAAAGCTGTTCATCCAAGATGTTCAGTTTGGTTTTCCCGAGTCGGAGAGTCCCAGCATCCACATAAGTGGACCCCAGCGAGGAGCCGAGAGCCGAACTGTTTAGCAAGTCCAGGATACCTCCCTCGACCCTTGTTTCGCCGTCATAGGTATTCGCTACGCTCAGGCTTACCGTGCTGGCAGTAGTCTTGCGCACGCTACCCGAACCCGCAAGGGATACGTTCACCTTCCCACTTTGCAATTCCACCAACGGGGAACTGATGGAGTAAAGGCCTTCGAGCACGCCGTTGACGAGGGTGATATTGCCCAAGTTCTGGAGCAACGCCTCCGTACGGAATACCCCGACGCGTGAGCCGGCCACGGTCGCCTGCCCCTCTTCGGTCGGCAGGAAGTTCCAGGTCCCGACGATGATAGGGCCGCTTCCCATCGCATTGGCATGGGCCGCGACGAGCTTACCGGAGCGGATTTCAGCGCCTCCGCTGAAACTATTTGCGCCGTTCAACGTCAGCACCCCGGACGAAGAGGCCATCTCTGAGACAAGTTTTCCGGATCCAAGAGAAATAGATCCATTCACGTAAATCTTGCCGTCCGAATCGGCTGGGCTCTTCCACGCCCCGAAATAGAGGTCTTGGTTGATGCCCGAAATGCCCGCCAACACGAAAGCCTCATCGCCATCATTTCCCTGGTCAGCGTCATAGTTGTTGATTCGGGCTCGATTGAGCCCTCCGCCATTGACATCAGCGATGACAATGTCGCGGGCGACCTCCTCGATGCCGCCGTCGTCAAAGGTCCTCAAGGCTCCGAGCTTATCGTAACCGTCACCGGCGATGGTGATGACCTCGTTCAAGATCCGGGCTCCTGTGCGCAAGGCGAGCGTACCCCACGTATGCAGGTTGGCGTCGTATCCCACGACCGTGTCGTTGCCCGCGCCAGTCGCACCGAGGCCGTTCGAGCCGACGAGCAACAGGCCGCCTTTGACGTTGGTCTGGCCGGTGTAGATGTTATTGCCCAAAAGCGTGACTACGCCGCTGGTCAGGGAGCCATCCGCTATCTTATCAAGGCCCGTATTGCCATTGAGGCTTGCCGTGACGACACCATCCCGCAGGTCGAACAGGCTAGCCGTCAGCATGTGCGCTCCATAGGTCTTGCCGCTGCTGATCGTGCCATGAAGAAGCGTAAGGGTATTGTTCAGGTTTACGTCCACGCCGATATCCAAGGTCGCGCCCGCCAAGGCGGTGCCGACCTGGACCCGGCCTACGCCCAACGCGTCAACATGATTCGCACGCACCGTGCCGGACTGGACGTCCAATCCAAGGCCGCTCATTCCGCCATTGAAATTCGCGGCCGCGTTGATGTTCAACGTGCCCGTCCCGATCTTGACGACCTTGCCGCCAGCCATGGAAATAAGACCGCCCAGATTCAACGTGCCGTAACTCGTCGAGCTGCCGACGGTGACGTTGATGGCGTTGGCCGTGAGCGTACGATTCGCCCCAGTGACGTCACCAAGCGAGAGCGTGCTACCGGCCTCGACTTGCACCATGGCATCGGCAGACAAGGCCAGCTGGGAGGCCAGCGTGTTGTTGCCCGAAGTGTTACGGAGCGCGCCGACGTTGCCATGGCCAGATCCTGCGATAGAAACCTGCTCCGATACCACGATGCCGGTTCCGGCCGAAGGTAAGCCGAATTCGAGCGTCGCGCCGGCAGTGACCGCGGTACCCGCAGACAGGTCGCCTAAGGCGTTGTTATTGACGATCTTCAAGGTCCCCGCTTCGACCGAGACATTGCCGGTAAACGTGTTGGCAGACTGCAGCACGACCGTACCAACCGAGGACTTCCTGACTTTGACGGAACCGTCGAGGCAGGCGCTCACGGTACCGTTCCTCAATTCGAAATCATATACCTGAGAAGTGAGCTTATGGCTGCCGATGATGCTGCCGTTATGCAGCGTGACCGTACCTGCGTAAGTGAGATCTAGGCCGACATTGAGGACGGGAGAAGTCGCCAAGCCTGCGACGCCGACGTCTACAAAGGCATCAGCGCCTTGTCCCAAGGCGCTGATGCTGTTCGCGGCGAACTGACCATCCTTGACAAGAAGACCTCCGGTGTAAGCGGCTACGGCTGAGACATCGGCAATACCGCCTCCATCCTTGGTAAGCTTGCCAGATCCCAAGCTCAGGACACCTGAGAGCCAAACTTTACTTTGGTGAGAGGGGTGTCCGGGAATAGGCGTCGTCTTGCCTGTCACAGTCAGGTTTTGATTTGCCGTGACGCCGATTTTCCTGACCTCCAACGTCCCAAGGTCTGCAACGATCGAAGAGTCGGCCGACAAGGTGACCTGGCCAGCCAACACGTTGATGTCGCCCATCGCCCCGCTGTTACGAAGCGCGCCAGCCCCCGAGTAACCCATGCCTGAGATACCGATGGCCTCGGAAACCACGATGGCATTCTGGAACGCCAAGGTCGCTCCACTTAAGACCGTAGTGCCCGCCGTAGACGCTGGCACATAAGCGCCCAACGCGCTACCATGACTGACCACAAGCCACCCGTTGGCAACCGTTGTGGTTCCTAAATAAGTATTAAAGCCAGACAGATTAACCCGACCGGTCCCTGCCTTATAGACGGAGCCACCGCCGGAGATGATGCCGCTCGTGGGCGTGGAAGTCCGGTCGTTCGAATTATCGAAGCGAAGCTCTGCGCCCGCGCTGATCGAAATAGTACCGGGGGCATAGAGGCTGCCGGCAGCGGTTCCATCCCCGACCCTGAGGGTGCCGGATTCGATGAAAGTCCCGCCCTCATAGGTATTCGCCCCGGTCAAGGTGACGACCCCTGTCGCGACCGCGCCAGCCGCCTTCTTGTAAACGGATCCCGTACCGGATATCACCTTAGAGAACGTGAAACTATCGGTGCGATTGAACCAAAGGCCGGAATTGTTCGTAATCGGGGCATCTACGAATCCCGTGGTAGCGGTGGCTAACCTGGCCGAACCATCCCCCAATGAGAGTACGCCTCCCGTGGAAGTGATATTAACATACAAATTCTTACCTACAAGATCGCTGTTAGCGGTGAGGAAAAGCGTGCCAGCTCCTTCTTTCGTAAACGTCGCCGAACTGCCGTCCATTGAAACAACCTTAGAATATGTCAGGTCATTGTCCCGCCAAAAAATCAGTTCGGTCCATTGCACAATGGAAATGTT
>JBJTAZ010000053.1:0-2638 GCA_046091085.1 Nitrospiraceae bacterium | reverse complement strand
CATCTCGCCGGTGGACGGGCACTTCACCCAGAGTCCGGCGGGGATGTCCTTCTTCTTGGGAGTCGGAGTGTGGGTGCGCTTGCGGAAGACGGCCATGGCTGGAGGACAAGAGGTTGGCGACTCGGAGGCGGCGGCGAAAGGCGAAAACCCAAATGCGACCGGCTAAACGGAACAAAAGGCCTTTTTCTAGGCTGGCTCCTCAGGCAGGAAGCGCCACTTCCCGGAAAATCTTGGTGACGAAGGCGATGTCGTCCGGGGTCAGGTCGGCATGATTGGGGAGATAAAGGCCCTGATGGTGCACCTTGTCGGCGACCGGCAGGGCCGTTATCCCGTGACGACGGACCCAGAACGGCTGACGTCCCATCGAGCCGCACACCAGTGGACGGCACTCGACCCCATGGACGGCGAGATGCCTGGCGGTCTAGCGCGCGGTTGGCGACGAAAGTGCCGTAGGCCAAACTGGCGACAGGGCCGCCTGCGCCAGATTGGCACCAGAATTCTGGCAGGGCCTCGCGGTAAAGTCCGAAGTTGCGTTCGCGGGCCTCTATAAGCGCCGGGAGGCGCTCGAGTTGCCGCAGACCGAGGAAGGCGTTGATTTCAGTGGGTCGGACATTGAAACCTGCGTGATAAAAAGTGAAAAGCTCCTGAAATTCGTCCGTTCCTTCCCGCTTGGGCCACTCGGAGCGGTATGGCTCAGGAAGATCGCGAGCCCAGCCATGGGAGCGGACGGCGAGGAGCATCGCGTGCAACGCCGGGTCTGAAACCGCGACCGCGCCGCCCTCGATGGTCGAGATGTGGTGGCCGAAGTAGAACGAAAACGAGCCTGCCAGCGAGGGCGTCCCAGCCATCCTTCCGCGGTATTCAGACCCAAGGGCCTCGCATGCGTCCTCGATGACGAGGCAGCCGTGTTGCTCGCAGAGCGCAAAGATATCCACCATGCGGTTGGGCCGCCCAAGCACATGGACGAGAATGAGCAGACCGGGCCGCTCCACATGGAGCAGGCGCTCGAGATGCTCGAGACTAAGCCCTAGGTCATCGGCCCCCGCGTCACAGAGCAAACACTCGAATCCCAGCTGCATGAAGGGCGAGAGCGTGGTGGCCCAGGAGACGGCGGGTACGATGACCTTGCGGTTGCGCAGCCGACCGGACTCCAGCAGCGCCTGAGCCATGAGAAGATTGGCGGAGGAGCCGCTATTGACCATCACGGCGTACTGAGAGCCGATAGCGGCGGCGAAACAACGCTCAAATTCAAGTGTGAGCGGCCACTTCGTCACCTGAGGATAGGTGCGCAACCAGTCGGCAAGGGCCTCGAAGTCGGCCTTGGTTGCCGTGTCAGCAGCTAATTTTACAGGTTGATTCAGGATGATCCCTCTAAGTTTGGTCTGAACGATGAGCGTGCCGATTGAACGGCAATTTGTAGCCATCAGCAATAAGTCTTGCGGCATAATGAACACTCAATGAACTTAATGCCTTCTTTTTCGAATGATTGAGCCCCTCTACCCTCTGATTAGGCTCTGCAGGATGGCATGGAGGAAGGCCAGCGGGGCCAGCGCAGCGGAACCGGGCGCCTCTCAAAGGAGAGTCGTACTGCTCGTGATCGCTACAAACAAATATTTCAGGTTCGTGGAGCCGCTGCTGCTGTCCGCGGACAGGCACTTTTTGCGGGAATTTTCATACGACGTGCTGCTGTTCACCAACATGGACGGCAGTCCGGAGTGCCGAGAGTTGGTCGAGAGGAGGGCTGCGCTCCGCAGAGGAAAAATTCGTGTGCGACATGTCGACCACGCCCCTTGGCCCATGATGACTTTGCTGAGATACCGATTTTTCGCCCAAGCGGCGAAGGAAATCATGGAGTACGACTATGCGTTTTACTCCGACTCCGACATGCGTTTCGTAGGTGAAGTAGGAGCGGAAATCCTTGGCGACGGCCTTACGGCCGTCAGGCATTGCGGCTTCTACAACAAGCGCCGGGCGCTCTTTTCGTACGAGAATAGACCCCAGAGCCGGGCATACATACCCGAGAATGAAGGGCGTCATTATTTCGCCGGAGGGTTCCAAGGAGGAACATCCAAGGCCTATGTCCGTGCAGCCTGCGAATGCTCGCGGTCCATCGACGATGACCTTGCCGACGGAATCACGGCGGTGTGGCACGACGAATCGCACTGGAACGCCTTCCTGCAGCGAAACCCGGAAGGAGTAAAAGTTCTCGATCCCGGTTACTGTCTAGGAGAAAGATACAGTACGCCCTACCCCGCTCTGATTCTCGCCTTGGACAAGAATCATTCGGAGATACGCTCCGAAGCTTGATTGAAGGTCAGTGGCGGGGCGAGCCAGCGAGACGCTCGAGCAGGAGTCCGTAGGCCTTGATGGCTCGCTCGGCCATCTTGAGCTCGAAGTTCTCGTCCGGGGCGTGGAGGCGGGACTCCGGCGTGAAGAGCCCAATCATCACGGAGTCGAGTCCGGTCTCACGGCGAATGTCGCCGATGATGGGCACGCTGCCTCCTTCGCGCAGGTAGAGCGGCGGCCGGCCGAAGGCCTCGGCGACCGCGCGGTCGGCTTCGCGGAACGCGCGGGCGAGCACGGGATTCTGGTCCGCGGGCGTGTTGGGCCGGTCGGGCGGGCAGACGAAGTAGGCGGG
>JBJTAZ010000052.1:0-3548 GCA_046091085.1 Nitrospiraceae bacterium | reverse complement strand
CAGGGAGACGTGATCGTCGGCTACCAGGGGATGCCGGTCGAGGACGCCGTCGCCCTGCAGCGTCAGGTGACCCGCACGCAGGTGGGCGCCAAGGTGCCGATCCGGGTGATGCGGAACGGCAAGCCGACGGACCTGGCCGTGACCGTCGGGGAGCAGCCGGGAACCGTCAAAGTCGCCAGTGCGGAGCAGGCGACGGACCATGCCCTCGCGGGGCTGGCCGTCCAAGGCCTCGATCCCAAGACCGCCAGCGAACTGGGACTGTCCGGCAAGACCCAGGGAGTCCTCGTGGTCGAAGTCGAACCGGACAGCCAGGCCGCCCAAGCGGGAATCGCCCAGGGCGATGTGATCCGCGAGATCAACAGGCAGCCGATCAAGTCGGTGCAGGAGTTCGAGAAGATTGCGTCGGGGCTCAAGAAGGATCAGCACGTGCTCCTGCTGATCAACCGGCACGGCGCAGCGCTCTTCATCTCGGTCAAGGTATGACGCGGCCTTCCGCCAGACCGTGAACACAGCGCGCCGCCATCCCTCGGATGGCGGCGCAACCCGGACCATGAATGGCGGTTCGATGGTCCGGGACCCGGCGGGGCTTCGAGTCTCCCTGGCCGAACCCCGCCCCCCTTCTAGGCGCGACAGAAACTGCCGGACTATTTTCCAGCCGGCAATGCCGCGCCAGTTGTACCAACGGGCCATGAGGTTCCCGGCCCATGAAACGGTACGCGCGGACGCCATCTCCCTCTCATTTCTTGGCGCGACAGAAACTGCCGGACTATTTTCCAGCAGGCAATGCCGCGCCAGTTGTACCAACGGGCCATGAGGTTCCCGGCCCATGAAACGGTACGCGCGGACGCCATCTCCCTCTCATTTCTTGGCGCGATAGAACCCGCCGGATTATTTTCCAGCAGGCAGGGGCGCGCTAACCCATCCCGCAGGCATACGCTTCCCCCTTGATTCACGCCGTCGTCCTCGCTAAAGTGGCCCCGTGATCCGCAGCTATCAGGGCGTCAAGCCGACGATCGCCAAGTCCGCCTTCATTGAAGAGACGGCCGTCATTGTCGGCGACGTCGTCATCGGGGAAGACTCCAGCGCCTGGTTCCATTCGGTCATCAGGGGCGACGTGCACTACATCCGGATCGGCTGCCGGACCAACGTGCAGGATTTGAGCATGTTGCACGTCACCCACGACACCCATCCCCTGAGCATCGGGGACGACGTGACCATCGGCCACCACGTGGTCCTGCACGGTTGCACGATCAAGGACCGGGTCCTGATCGGGATGGGGGCGATCATCATGGATGGAGCGGTGATCGGCGAGGATTGCGTCGTCGGGGCCGGAGCGCTGGTCACCGAAGGGACGATCGTGCCGCCCAAGAGTCTGATTCTGGGTTCACCGGCCAAGGTCAAGCGGCCGGTGACGCAAGAGGAACTGGATTGGATCAGGGAATCGGCGCAGAACTATGTGCGGTATGCGAAGACCTACCTGGCCGAACCGCTGAAATCCAAGCCGGGCTTCCAGCCCTGACACACATACGACGTCGCTCGTATCTCGTGAAGCGCACGCGCAGCTTACGGATATTTCGTGCTTTACGAGTGACGCTTCACGGTCTTTGCAGGCATCGTCAATGCCACCGGCGAGAACTTCTTGACCGTCGGCTGGCCGGCCACATGTCCAACCAAATCATAGGCAGACGCATCGGTGATCGTGGCTTTGACGAACTCGCCCGGCTTGGCCTGTCCCTCGTTCAAGTAGACCAGCCCGTCAATTTCAGGCGCCATGCCTTCATGGCGGGCGGCCAGCAGCCGATCCGATTCCTCTGAAGGGCCGTCCACCAGAACCTCCACGGTGCGGCCGAGCAGCGCCCGGCTCTTGGCCAGTGCAATCTCTTCCTGCAAGTTCAGCAACTCCGCCCGACGTTCGTCCATGAGCGTCCGGTCGAGCTTGCCTTCCAGTTCGACGGCGGACGTCCCTTCTTCGTCCGAATAGAGGAACACGGCGACGCGCTCGAAGGCCATGTCCTGCACATACTGTTGCAACTCGGCATAGGCGGCATCGGTTTCGCCGGGGAACCCGACGATGAAGGCCGTGCGGAAGGTCAGGCCCGGGATGCCCCTGCGCAGCCGCTCGACCAGCGCCGTGATAGAGGCCTTGTCCCCCAACCGGCGCATGCGCTTCAGCATGCCGTCGTTGATATGCTGCAACGGCATGTCGATGTACTTGACGATCTTCTCCTCCCCCGCATAGAGCGCGATCAAGTCCTCGCTCACCTGCTGCGGGTAGAGATAGAAGGGCCTGATCCACCGGAGCCCCTTCACCTTGACCAATCCGCGCAGGAGCTGCGTCAGCCCCTGCCGGATGCCCAAATCTACCCCGTAGTTGACCGTGTCCTGGGAAATCAGGTTGATCTCCTTCACCCCTTCATCGGCCAGCCGCTGGGCCTCCGCCACGATGGACTCCACCGTCCGGCTCCGCTGCTTGCCCCTCATGATCGGGATCGCGCAGAAGGCGCAGGCGCGGTTGCACCCCTCGGCAATCTTGATATAGGCCGTGTGGGGCTTGTCCAACCTGAGACGGGGCGTATGTTCGTCGTAGAGATAGGGAGGCGGCGAGAAAAAAAGCCGCTGGCGCTTGCGGCCTGGCTTGAGCAGGGCCTGGGTGATCTCCGCAATGCGGCCGATCTCGCCGGTCCCGACCACGCCGTCCAATTCCGGCAGCTCCTTGAGCAAGTCCCCCTGGTACCGCTGGGCCAGACAGCCGGCCGCGATCAGCACCCGGCAGGACCCGGTGTTCTTCAGATGCCCATGCTCAATGATCGCGTTGATGGACTCCTGCTTGGCTTCCTCGATGAAACCGCAGGTATTGATAATGACCACCTCGGCCTCGGCCGGATCGGCGGTCAAGGCAAAACCTTTCGCCGCCAGCGAGCCGAGCATCACTTCCGCATCCACCTGGTTTTTCGTGCAACCCAGGTTGACGAAGCCGATGCGCGTCTTGCCGGTTTCGGCCAGGAGAGGCAGGGGTTTTCTCGTCGCCATATGACAGGGAGTGTACGGGGCGCCGGAAAGGGCTGTCAACATCTCACCCGCCCGCCCCCGGCACGCCGAGACGTGCCGCTTTCCCGTGGCCGACCCGGATCAGACAGACCGGATCGCCCACGAGCGCCGTGGGATAATCCTCTTTCTCCACCTTGCAGGAGACCTTGTGACGCACACACCACTGGACGATCCAGGGAATCTCTTCGACCGACGTGGTGACCAGGCCCGGCTTCGTGAGTTTCCTGAGGCAGGCGTCCGTCAGGCTCATGACCGTGTTCCGTTCTCGCGCGAAGCGAACGGGATCGAACGTGGCCGGGTTGGCCCGGCCATAAGAAAGCGCCGCCAGTTCTGGGAACCGCTCAGGATCGTTCAGCACGCTCACGATCCAGAGATGGTCGAACCGGCCTGTGGCCTTACGCCCATTCTGAGCCGAAACACGAAACGGCAACCCGGCGCAGGCGCGATTCAAAAGAGCGACTTCTTGTGCCCGAAGATTGCACGCCGCCACGTCCCGCCCC
>JBJTAZ010000051.1:0-3000 GCA_046091085.1 Nitrospiraceae bacterium | reverse complement strand
CATGTAGGGTATCGTGCCGCTACGGCGATAGGTTCGCGGACCTGCGCTCCGCGCCAAGAGGAGGGCAGCGGCCGCCGCCGCGGTGCCCGGATCCACGCTCGTATCCTCAGCGACCTTGAACAGCAACTCGTCGTTCTCTATGAGCTCGAGCGCACGTAGACGCACTTGTTCGTCGGCGTCGCGAAGAGCGGCATCGAACATGGCGGCGTCACGCTCGAGCCAGGCACTGTCCTCTTGCGCATCGAAGTGTTCGAGGGCCCCCATACGCACACGCGGATCACGATCCTTAAGGGCAAGCTTCTGGACGAAACGCGGGCTCCCCACCATCAACCGCCCTATGAGGGCGATACGCGCATCGGGATCCGGCTCATTTTTAAGGTAGTCCACGAACATATCCTGACCAGTTGGAAAAATCAGTTTCCCGTGCCCCGTCCGCATCCACGGGTTTATGACGTGCCTGACGGCGTGACGACGAACGACGGGATCGGTGGACTCGAGCAGCAGCACGTTCGCGCGCTCCTCGAAGATTTCGAGAGCGGGACGGCCCGTATAGCCTAGCATCGCGCTCGACAAGACAGAGAGATCCGCGATCCTCGTGAGACTCGAATGCTTACCGCCACTGATCAACGCAGAAACGATACGCTCATAGGAGAGCAGAAACGCGGCAAGTTCTGCCGGGGTCGAGGAACGATCCCCGCGCGCCTCGGGCGAAAGATCCGAAGCCTCCTTGGGGGAGGTACCCTCGAGCATCGAGGAAATCTCCGAGTCGTCGAGCAGCTCGATGCTCCAGAGCAACCGGGGGACCGCCTGGTCGTGGTACTTCTCACCGTACGGGACGGTGCGCAGCTGCTCGAGCGCGAGAGCACGCCGCACAACCGTAGACAGACCGGCGAGTTGGTCGGCATCGAAGGACTCACGACCAGGGGATCCTTCCATCTTGCGTGGATCAAGTTTCAGACGGAATTCTCCACCCCCATCGATACTGTGGACACGAAGACGAGACCCGGCGTTGCGGACCTGCGGATACACGTAAACATCGATCGTCTCACCCTTAGCGAGCATCCTCTTCAGATCCCGAGGAGTAAAAAGGATAGGCACACCATTATCCCCGACAATTCCCTTCCCGCGACCCCGGCGTACATTCACGAGATGCTCCTTGCCATCGGCGTCCCTCCAGATGGCCTTTACGTCCCGAGGTTTGAACCTCAGGCCTTGCACATAAATGTAGTCACACTGTTTACTCACGACATTCCTCCTTATCTATATTGCAATATTGTCGCTTACGGGAAAGCGGATGCACGACACAACACAGGAGATCTTTTCCAGGGGGTCAGGGATCGGCCCTGTCCGCGTCTGCCGAATGGCCGCTACCTGGTCGGCGCCTAGGCGGCCGGATTCTTGCGCTGCAGACCCTGTCCGGTGGTCTGCTTGACGCGCTCGTCGAGAAAATCGAGCGCGGTGAAACCGGGACGGAGTTCGACGTCGTCCTGCGGGTGGAGGAACAGCGGGGTGGACACCCGGGAACGTTTGGCGGCTTCCCCCGTCGGGTTCAAGACCCGGTGCGTAGTACTCGGGTAGTATCCGCCGGAGACTAGTTCCAGCATGTCGCCACAGTTAACGACGATCGTTCCAGGGTCGCAGGGCACGTCATGCCATCTGCCCGTCCGATCCAGGACTTGCAACCCCGGCTCGTTGGCCGAGGGTAGTACCGTCAGAAGGTTAATGTCCTCGTGCGCGGCGGCTCTTAGCGCGCCCTCGGGCTCGCTGCCGTCCAGCGGAGGGTAGTGCAGGATGCGCAGCAGGGTGCGCTCGGAGTTTTCCAGCATTTTTGGCAGGGGCGTGGCAAATGTACTGCGAACTTCGACGGGTGTTTCGCGCTCGACCCATCCCAACAAGGTGGCCGCCAGGGCGGACCCTGTATGGAACAATTCTAGGGCGACCTCGTCCTCCGGGGAGGGGTTGCGTCCCCACGGATACAAGTGGAAGTACTCTTTTATATCCTTAACTGTCGCACCTACGGCGGTCTCCGAACCGGACAGAGGGCGGTATCCTGCTTGCTCACCTTCGCCGTACACGAACTCCCATTTTCGTTCGGATTTGAAGAAGGCCAGCCATTCCGACCACAGGCGTTCCACGGTTTCGAACCCCACCGGGTGGTTCTCCAGTACCGCGAACCCCGTCTCCCGCAAGGAGGCAGCGAACGCAGACGATGCCTGCGGGGAGTGGTAATCTATCACTTTGATGTCCATGTTTTCCCCCGGATACGTCGGTTGTTGATGACAGTCGTACGAATCTGGCGCGAGTCAAATAGGTGTCGGGGTGCGCGCGGCGGCTCTAATCCCCGTACGGGCGGCAAGACGGGCAGAAAGCGCCCGGTAAACTACCCCCGGGAAGGCAACGCGGATGTCTTCAAAAGAAGGTACAACTCGTGCAGAGCATCCCGCGCAGAGGCGCATACAGGACCCTCCGTCACCTCGGACGAGTCCCTGGGGGATGCGGTGGCCATGAATCCCCGCGAAGTAGAGTGGATGGCATAATCGTAGTTGTGCAAAGCGAACCACTTGTCGTAGTTGTTGAATTCGGAGAACATACCTGATACTGTGCGCAAAGACCGCAAAAAAGCACACCGCGCAGACACGGCGAAAATGGTCCCGGACCTGACGGGGCGACCATAAAACGAAAACCCCCCTCCGTTAGGAGGGGAGGCTTTCATCTAGAGTTTAACAGATGTTTGCAGCAAAGACCCAAAGGTCCCTTGCCACGTATGGGCCAACGAGTTGAACGTTTCCCAGTGCTCCGGGCAAGTGCCCAGAGATCGCATCTGCAGATCCATGATCTTCTCGCGCATAATGCCGGAAAGTACCGTCGAATAGCGCGAGCAGTTGGACTCGATTATATCCCAGGGCATGTCCAGGATCGCCTGCTCGGGCATCACGAAGACGAAAAGCGCCTCGATATCCCTGCCGCGACTGAACGCATCCCTTGTGGGTCCTTTCGAGT
>JBJTAZ010000050.1:0-2724 GCA_046091085.1 Nitrospiraceae bacterium | reverse complement strand
TCCGTCGGCACCAGTAGACGCTCGGTCACGCTCCAGGCCTGCCCGGCCGGCCCGATCACGATGTTGAAGCCACCGTCGGTGAGCCGGGCCATGTCGAGGGACCGTTGCAGGATCAGCAGAGTGTCCGGACCGACCGCCACCGGCTCGCGCCCTGCGGCCTCGTTCACGCGCGACAGCTCGCTCGCAGGGATCCAGGTACTGAGCAGGTCCTCCAGACGCCGGATCTCTTGAAACCCAGCCGTGGCGGCGGCCTGCGCCTGAGCCTCCGAGGGCGCGACCGACGTGATCCGCACCAGCGTGCCCATGAGCATCTGGGCCCGCTTGAGGACGACAGGAGAAGCGGCCCTCTCGCTGTGCGCGCAGCCGGCCACGGCCCACAGAAGCAATCCACATCCTAGGTAGCGGATCCAAACAACCGTGCGAGTCTGACTCACGCCTGCACCTACCACCAGTGCCGGCGATAATAGCGGGGGTAGTTGGGATAGGGCATGACTTCGTGCAGGCGGGACTCTGCCGACGGGGGGGTGAGCAAGGACGTGGCGACAGAACGTCCGACTAGGTCGGGATACCGGGTCAAAACCGGCTCCGCAGCCTCGGCCCGGCTCTCTTCATCCTGGATGACCGACACCAAAACCCTGCGATCATAGCGAGGGGAATCAATGCCAAACCGCCAGGTCCCCACATACACCATGGGATCGGTCCCCACATCAAACGTGATATCCAGGTCAGCCATCGACAAAAATGGCCCTTCACTGACCTGGACCCGGCGCAGGTTATACTGGCCGGTTGGCAGTTCGAGTGCAAACTGCTTGTCCGCCGACTGCAGATCCACACGATAGCGCTGGCCCGTGTCCGTGCGGACGAGTTCAAAAAACCGGACCTTCGGCTGGTAGCGCCGCCCGGACTGAGCCGTGAGGACGGTCGTGGCGCGGCCGAACACGATCGGCGCCTGCGCCCCGGCATATTCTTTCTCCAGCTCAAATGCGGCGCACCCGCTCACGAGAACCCAGCCGGTCGCCAACAGGCCGAGCGTTCCTATCAGTCGATTCATCTCCCCCTCATGCCCGCCATTATATGCCAGCCCGCTGCGAAATTATATGCGCACGCCCGAGAAGCCCTTGCCGCTGCGCCAGCAGGCTTTAAAAAGTCACCAAATACCCCTTGACAGACTACCATTGATTAAGATATCAATAATCGTTCTCAATTAGAAATCAGGAACATCGCACGGCCGGCTCCTTACGTGCCGCCCGTCCCCAAATGTCCATGTTGACAAAAACCGACCAGAGCCGCCGTACAGAGCCGACGGAAACCCGCTGCGAGTGCGGGCAACTCATTGCGAAGTTGCGCGAGAGCGGAATCGAATTGAAGTGCAAGCGATGTAAACGGATCGTCCTGATCCCGTTTTCCTCAATCGAAGGGTGGGCGTCCCTCCCCACCTGAACAAGTCACCGGGAACCGCGTCATTACCAAGGAGGTGCCTATCGGCATGATCGGATAATCGTCACGACAACCGACGGTCAGAGACCCAAGAGTCCCGAGCCACATCAACCACCTATTTCACACGAGGGAGCATCACGATGAGGACCTGGGCAATATTCGGGGTTCTGACCATCTGTTCGTTGATACCGATCCAGCCGGTACAGGCAGAGGACACAGCCCTGGAAGAACGGATCAAAAAATTGGAACAGCAGTTGCAGGACATGAAGGCCTACGAAGCCAAGGAGCGGGAGAAGGAGCGGATGAAGGAACCCGCTGCTCCTCTTCCCAGCGGCGCGAAACCGACGGGCGTCGGCTCGATCCCGGAAATCGCCCGCGAGCGTTCCGGTGAGGAGACCGTACCACTGTCTTTCGGTTCGACCGGATCAGGCCGCCTGCTCTATGCCAAGCCCTTCTTGAGCGCGCCGAAGGCCACGGTCGGCGGCTACGGAGACATCCAATTCAACGCCCTGTCCCGTTCCAACCTGGACAACCGAAGCCGCAATACCTTCAACCAGGTAAGGATGATCCCCTTCATCTACTCGGACATTACGGAGCGGATCAAGTTCGCGACGGAAATCGAGTTTGAGCGCGGCGGAACGAACAACAATCAATCCGACGGCGAGATCAAGCTGGAGTTCGCCCAGATCGACTACCTGGTCAACGAAGCGGTGAACCTCCGGGCCGGCATCATCCTGGTCCCCATGGGCAAATTCAACCTCTTGCACGACTCACCGCTGAACGACCTGACGGACCGGCCGATGGTGGCCAGGATGCTGATGCCTTCCACCTGGAGCGAGAGCGGCGCAGGGCTCTACGGCACTTTCTACCCCAGCAGCATGTCCAAGCTGGACTATGAACTCTACGTAATTAACGGGCTTCAGAACACCAACAGCGGCGCCTTTGCCGCGCCCGGCACGGTGATCACGGACCTCAACGGCACGCGCAACGCCCGCGGCAGCATGGCGCGCTCTCCGCACGACGACAAGGCGATCGTCGGCCGTTTGGCCTACAGCCCGATGCTCGGCATCGAAGTGGCCGGGTCCGGTTATCATGGACTCCTCGGCAATAGGAGCGGCAGCGGCGTCAACAATTTCGCCAGCTACGTGGACATGTTTGCCATCGACTGGACGCTTCAAAAAGGCCCATGGGAACTCATCGGCGAGTCCCACTGGGTCAGGATTTCCGGGAATCAAGGGCAGGGGTCCGGCAACGTGGGGCCCTCCGGCATGAGCGGATATTATGTCC
>JBJTAZ010000049.1:0-5500 GCA_046091085.1 Nitrospiraceae bacterium | reverse complement strand
AACTCGGGTTGGCTTCCACGGGTAATGCATCCCGCGGCGTCGGGGAAAGTCCCTCGGTTGGTCCCACGAATTTTTATCTCATCCCCGGAACGACATCACCTGAAAACATCATTAAGTCCGTGAAGAATGGACTGTATGTCACTGAACTAATAGGATTTGGCGTCAATATGGTGACGGGCGATTATTCGCGAGGCGCGGCGGGGTTCTGGATCGAGAACGGGGAGTTGGCCTATCCGGTTGTGGAATTCTCCATTGCCGGGAATTTGAAGCGGATGTTCGCCGATATCGAATTGGTCGGGAACGATCTGGAGTCTCGTGGCCGGATCGCCAGCCCCACCGTCAAGATCGGCGAAATGACGATCGCGGGGAATTAGCTGACAGCTGGCTTCGGAGGAATGACATGGCAGACCTGAAAGACATGATGGTCCAGTATCCCAGCGACGGGGTGACGGTCCATGCCTATCTGGTGGGGGCAGCGGGCAAGGGACCCAGGCCGGCCATCATCGTCGTGCAGGAATGGTGGGGGCTGAACGACCACGTCAAAGACATTGCCCGCCGTTTCGCGCAGGAGGGCTACATCGCCATTGCGCCTGACCTTTATTCGCGCCTCGGTCATCGGGTCACCACCGACTCGAACGAGGCGGGCAAGCTGATGGGCAGCCTGCGCCAGGAAGAGGGGTTGAAGGACTTGAACGCCACCCTGGTCTACCTGCAATCCCTGCCGGAGGTAAATCGGGACAAGATCGGCGTGATCGGCTTTTGCATGGGCGGGTCTTATGCGCTGATGCTGCCCTGCGTGAACCAAGCGGTCAAGGCGGCGGTGCCGTTCTATGGCCAGGTGCCCAGCCCGGACCTGCCGATCAAGAACCTGGCCTCTCCGATCCTCTATATCTATGGAGAGGACGACGGGTGGATCACCAAGACGGACGTGCAGCGCTTGGCCAATGCGCTCAAGAAGTACGGCAAGCAGGGGGAGATCAAGACCTACCCGTCCGCGCCGCATGCCTTTTTCAACGACACTCGTAAAGATGTGTACAAGCCGGCCGAGGCCAAGGATGCCTGGGCCAGGACGCTGGCATTTTTTAAGCAACACCTGAACGCGTAGGAAGGAACAAGAATGCCGCTCGATGTGAACGATGGCAAGCGCATGCTGCAGCTCATCACGTCCCGATACGACCAGCGGGAGTGGCGGAAGAAAATCGAAAAGACTCTCAGCCTGCCGCAATCCGGCGTAGGCGATGAGACGCAGCGCGCGATCTTCTTCTATCTCAAGCACGGGCTCAAGGCCTACAAGTCCAGGCGTGCCGACCCGGACTCCTGGATCGTGGGCGGCTACGCCACCAAGGAAGTCATCGAGCGGGCCAAGTTCAATCCCGCAGAAGTGGGGTCCTCGCTGACCAAGGAAGATGTGAGTTTTTTGGGGCAGGACCCGGGCCAGGACGTGGACCAAGCCTGGTGGGACGATATGCTGGTGGCCTGGTTCGAGGAACCGGAGGGCGCGGAGTCGGACGAGCCAGTGGCCGGCGATGCGACGGGGGAATCCTCGGACGAAGGCGCGGCCTCTTCTGCCGAGACCGGAAAGAAAAAAGGCGCCGCTTGACGGCGCCGCCTTCGACCAACTTCTGTCGGTGACGTTTAGGGTTGCAGTTTGATCACGCTGGTTTTCGAGCGGTCGCCCATCACATCCGTGCCGGGCAGCAGTTGGGGCGATTGTTCGGTGTGCATCCGCCGCGCTACCGTTTCTACCTGCTCCTTGATGTACCCATAAAGTTCTTCCACGTTGACGGTCTTGTCCTTGTTCGCGTCTGCCTGCCCCTGCAAGCCCTTCAGGAAAAAATAGGTGAACAGCCCGTGCCGCTTTTCCGGGTAGGCGGAGCTAATCTGGTTGCCGGCCGCCGCGGAGAGCACCACCAGGTTCTGCGTCGCCATCAACGGATCTTCGACGGTGATCAGCATGGGCCTGGCGCCCTTGGCGATGACCGACCGTCCGCCGGCGCCGGAAAAGCAGGAGTCCATGACCACGGTGACGTGACGGGCCGGCAGTTTCCCCAGGGAGTCGTAGAGGCGCTTCAACGGATAGGCGGTTGTTTCCAGGTAGGCCGGGTCGCCGTCGTAGGGGACGAGGAATGCCTGGTTGGTGTTGGGGTCCGGCGCTCCGTGCCCGCCGTAGTAGATGAAGACCTCGGCGTCCTTGTTCTGCCCCACTTGCTTGGGTAGCCATTTTCGAAACGGGCTTCAAGTTGGCTGCGGGTCACCCGGTCGTTCAGCAACGTGACGATGTTCTGTTCCCGATACCCCAGCGATTTGATGAGATACTGTTTGACCATCTCCGCGTCCCGCCTGGCATAGTCCACTTTCGGCAGGTCCCGGTAATCCTCCACGCCCACTACGACGGCATAGGCATGGTCATTCGGAGCGACCTTGGTCAGTGGCGGAGCCAGGTCGGCATCGATCCTGGCCAGTTCGGCGCCGCCGAAGACCTCCGAGGATTCGGCCACGGCGCCTTTGGCCGGCGACTTGAGGCTGGCCAGGTACTCGGTCTGCACATATTCGACCATGGGCGGCATGATGCCGGCGGCGATCGGCGGCATGGCGACGTACCGGGTGATGATGTCCAACGATTCCGGCTTTTTGAAGGGAGACCCGTCTTTGCTGACGTGCGCCTGTTCCGTTTTCTTCCAGACCTGCGCGCCGTTGTGGACGTTGTAGAGCTTGACCTGCACCTTAAGGTCGATGTCGAATCGGGACCCGAAGATCGAGGGCGTGTCCGCGCTGTATTCCTTGACCTCGCCGATCATCAGCAGGTCGGCGTTCTGGGCACGGGCGGCGGACAGGATTTTCTCCGCATCATCGGTCTTTTCTGTCAGTTTGAGGAGCACCACGTCCTTGAAGACCTGGGTCCGAGTCAGGTTGTTTTTGATGGCCTCCTGCAGGCTCTGGTCCATGTGCTCGCCGACAGGAGCCCCTTCGAAGACGACCTTTGTGGTGTCGATCGGGCCGATCACCAGCACGGCGGGAACTTCCTGATCCTTCACGGGGAAGGTGAGGGCCGGCGGGGTTATGTCCGGCACGCAGGCGACTGCGGAGAACGTGGCGAGCAGCAACCACGGAAGCCGGCGCGGCTGCAGGGAACGTCGGAGGTCCATGCGCGTCTTCCTGATCCTCTAGCGGGCGAACTTCACGACTTTGCCGCGAACTTCGATGCAGGACTGGGTATAGACGAGCGCGGTGAAAAAGGAAGAGCTGGAGAGACCTCGATCAGGGCGTCTCCGCCCTTCTCCTTGATCATGTCGTCGATAAGATCGGCCAGCGGCTTGGGATGTTTAAGGGGCACGACCAGAACCATCAGGCCGCAAGAGGAGGCGGTTTCGATTCCCCCTAACGCCACATATTTCCCCGGAACGGGAATCGTCGAAGGGGCAATCGCGCCGGGTGAGGTGCAGGCGGCTGTCGACAGCGCCAGGCACAGGCTGCCGACGAGTGCGAGGCTCTTCCGCAGAAGCTCTCCCCCGTCCTGTGTTCTGGTGGCACGACTATTCATTTAATGTTCTTGACCGCGATACCTTTGACGATCGTGCAGTCCCGTCCGAACAGCGGGAGGGGAAACGCCCACAACCGCTCTTCCGCCGTCACGCCGATCAAGGCATCCGCGCCTTTTTCTTTGACCAGCCGGTCGATGATTTCATCAATGGGATCCTTGCCTCCCAGCGGGATGATGAAGACCCATGAGGCACAATCGGTATCTTCCACGGGGCCGAGCACCGTGTAGGTTTGTGAAACGGGGGCGGATGAGGGGGCGATGCCGGCTGGGTGCCGGGCGACACAGGAGCAGAGGGCCACGCTGCACAAGAGGAGGCTCCCGATACGGCGCCAAGCTGAAAACGTTACTGGCTCCATGAACATCCTCTCGCGACCGGCGGTCGCACAGTAGCAAAATGGCTTATTGTGTCAATACGGTTTGGCCCAGTCTGGCTTGGCGTCCCAACCGCCAAAGCAGGGTTAAAACAAATTCATTTGAGACGGCGGCGGGGGTGTCGTAGTGGTCGGCTCGGCGGGCGGCGCATCCAGTTGATCCAAGTAGGCCTTCAGCTTCTTGAAGTCCTCTTCCAGCGACCCGCGCAGATTGCCCTGGTGCAGGGCCGCGGCCGGATGCAGCAGGGGAAAGAGGATAAAGTGGTCGAGCCGCACCAGCTGCCCGCGCATTTTCATGATGCTGACCGGCTTGTTCAGCAGCGTTTGCGCCGCCCATTTGCCCAGCGTGCAGACCAGTTTGGGATTGATCAGTTCGATTTGCTGGAGCAGGAACGGCTTGCACGTTTCGACTTCGTCCGGTTCCGGGTCCCGGTTGTCCGGCGGCCGGCACTTGACCACGTTGGCGATGTAAATGTCCGGCCTGGAGAGGCCGATGGATTTCAGGAGATCGTTCAGTAGCTTGCCGGCGGCCCCGACGAAGGGCTCGCCCTGCTTGTCTTCGTAAAAGCCGGGCCCTTCCCCCACGAACATGATCTTGGCCTGGGGATTGCCGACGCCGAAGACCACCTGGGTGCGGCCCAGCTTGGCCAGCTTGCATCGCTGGCAATTGTGGAGCGACTCCTTGAGTTCGATCAGTGTCATGCGGGTGAGTGAGGCGGTGATCGGTGGATAAAGTCGGCCGCATCTTAGGGGGCGGAGCAGGAGATGTCAACGAGCAAGCGAGCGCATCACGCGAACGCAGGATGTCCGCTGCAAGCTCGGCAAGGGCTGGGGCCGAGACCTCAGAACATCGTTTCTGGCCCGAGCAAGCGGAGCGGCAGGCCGCGCCAGTCCAGTGGGCGAAACTCGACTTTCTCAGGACCTCGCGCTGGACTGGTCTGCTCCGATTGCTCAGGCCGCTCCGCCAGCGTGGCGGTCACGTTGCGGGCGGTTCCCTCCCTCAAAATCTTCATCGAAATGGTCTGGCCGACCTTGAGGCTCCCGAACACGGCCGCATATTGCTCCGGCGTGCGCAGGTCCTGTCCGTTGACCGCCAGCAGAATGTCGCCTCCCAGCACCAACGGCTCCCCCTTGATGACGATGGGCAGATCGCCGGCGCGTAATCCCGCTCGCTCGGCCGGGCTGCCCTTGGCGACCCCGGCGATCAAGACGCCCTTGGCCATCGGGAGCGCGAAGAGATCAATGATGTCGTCGGTGAGAAGCCTGCCGGTAATGCCGAGCCAGGGACGGACCATACGGCCACGGGCCTGGAGTTCGCCCACCACGCTCTTCACCAAGCCGATGGGAATGGCAAAGCCGATGTTCTGCGCCCCGGCCAGGATCGTCGTGTTGATGCCGATCACCCGGCCCTCGTGATCCACCAGGGGCCCCCCGCTGTTGCCCGGATTGATCGGCGCGCTGGTCTGGATCACCGGATCGTGGAGTAGGGTGCCGTGCTCCGGCCCGGCGCCCATCCCGCTGATAATGCCGGTGGTCAAGGCATAGCCGAGTCCGAACGGATGACCGATCGCCAGGACCTTCTGTCCGA
>JBJTAZ010000048.1:0-5476 GCA_046091085.1 Nitrospiraceae bacterium | reverse complement strand
GGCCCTCGTCGAAAACGATGTTCGCGGTCTCGATGGTCAAATGGCCTCCGTTCGGCATGGCATCCCGAGCGTTGAGGGCCAGGTTCATGATGACTTGCTCGACCTGTCCCGGATCGGCCGAGATCGAGCCGAGGCGCGGGCCCACCGTGTGCGACATTCCGTCAGATCGTCCGGGTGAAGGACTTGTTCCCAGCCCCAGCCGATCATCCGATCGACCGATCGTCCGAAATAATCGAGGACCCGCTGATTGACGTAATCGAGTGCTCCGTTTGGTTGGGCGGTCCAAACCTGCTGTGGCATGGCGTCGGCCAGAGTGCGGAACCGCTCCTCACTTTCCCGCACCGCTTCCTCCATCCGCTTGCGGTCGGTGATGTCGAAACAGGCGCCGATAAACCCTGTGAACTGTCCCTCCACATCGTGAAAGGGGCTCCCATGATCGAGAATATACCGATATTCGCCGTCATGCCGGCGCAGCCGGTATTCCAGGAGGAACGGTTCGCGGGCGTGAAAGGCCTTCAGGTAATGTGCCATGCACCGATCCACATCGTCGGGATGTACGCCTTCAGTCCAGCCATTGCCGAGTTCCTGCGCCGGCGTTCGACCCGTGAAGGTCAGCCAGGTGTTGTTGAAATAGTCGCACCTCGCGTCTACGCCCGAGCGCCATATCATCGCCGGGAAATCTTGGAGGATGCGGAGATAAAAGTCGCGCGAGCGGGCGAGCAGTGCTTCTGCCTGCTTGCGCTCGGTAATGTTGTGGACGAACGCGCAGTGATACTCTCGTCCCTCGAAGTCGAGGTGCTTGGCGTGGACCTCGATCGGAATGCGCCGGCCGTCCTTGGCGCGATGGGACGTCTCAAACGTCGCCCCTCCCTTTTTCTTGGTGGCCGCCCAGAAGGCCGGCCACATGGCAGCTTGAAAATCCGGATTGATGTCGTGCACGGTCATGTGACACAGCTCATCCTTGGTGTAGCCCAACATGGCGCTGGCGGCCGGGTTGACATCCAAGATGGTGGCCTGCTGGCTGATCAAATAGATCGCGTCATGGGCCTGGTCGATCGTAAATCGGGCCAGCCGAAAGGCCGCGTCGGCTCGCGTGCGCTCGGCGAGATGGCGCTCGCGCTCGATTTCCAGGCCGATGCGCTGGCCGAAAATCCGCAGGACCTCTTGGTCCTCCTCGCTGAACTTGTGCGGTTTGTCGTCCAGGAGGCAGGTGATGGCGACAACGCGTTGCGTGTTGTCTAAGGCGGGGAAGCCGCAGTAAGTGTAGGCCTGATGGTCCCGGAGAAAGGTCGCCTGGGGAAACCGTTCCATCACGTGGTCGAAGATGCGGAGGTCTTTGGTGTGCTCGACGGTGGCGCAGGGCGTAACGGCCAGCGGACAATGCCCGGCCTCCGTCACGACGCGGCCGTTGACGTAGACGGCTCTGAAGTACAGTTCCGTTCCTCGGATCTCCGAGAGGCAGACCACGCGCACATCGAACAAGTCTCCGATCATGCGCGCCACCTGCTCAAAGATAGCCAGGGGGTCTCCGGACAGCGTCATGCTGAGTTCGTAGAGCTTCTTCAAGCGCTCGAGGTGCGAGGGGCTGTGCGAGGCGGCGGCGCGGGCCGTCCGTGGCGTACGCGTAGCGGGTCGGGAAGAGCGTTTGGGCACGGAGGGACGTTTCTTCCCACTCATACAAGTCTTTGCAGGACAATGAGGTACGTAGCCTAGCAGGCAATTACCGATAAGTCCAGCCGAACGAACTCCGCAATCTTGTGGCCCCTGGCGGTCTATGTTAGATTCGCGAGCGACACAGCCCTCAACTCCCGGCAATCTTATGAGCAACACCTACGACCATCGGGCGATCGAGCCCAAGTGGCAGGCCTATTGGGAGGCGAACCGGACGTTCCGCGTGGCGGACGATCCGGGGAAGCCCAAGTTCTACTGCCTCGACATGTTTCCCTATCCCTCCGGCTCCGGCCTGCACGTCGGCCACCTCGAGGGCTACACCGCCACGGATATCGTGTCACGCTACAAACGGATGAAGGGGTTCAACGTCCTGCACCCGATGGGCTGGGACGCCTTCGGCCTGCCGGCCGAACAGTACGCGGTCAAAACCGGCGTGCATCCGGCGATCACCACCGCCCAGAACATCGCCACGTTCAAGCGGCAGATGCAGCGCGTGGGCCTGTCCTACGACTGGACTCGGGAACTCAGCACGACCGACCCCGACTATTATCGCTGGACCCAGTGGATCTTTCTGAAACTCTTCGAGCGGGGCCTGGCCTATGTGGCGGAGGTGCCGGTCAACTGGTGTCCGGCCCTGGGCACCGTGCTGGCCAACGAAGAAATCGTGGACGGCAAGAGCGAGGTCGGCGGCTTCGAGGTTGTCCGCAAGCCCATGCGTCAGTGGGTGCTCAAGATCACCGCCTATGCGGACCGGCTGCTGGAAGACCTGAAGCTGGTGGAGTGGCCGACCAGCACCTTGGAAATGCAGAAAAATTGGATCGGCCGCTCGATCGGCGCCGAGGTGGAATTCCCCCTCGCCGGCGTTCCCGGTTCCTTGCGCATCTTCACCACCAGGCCTGACACCCTCTTCGGCGCGACCTATATGGTGTTGGCGCCGGAACATCCGCTGGTGGAGGAGGTGACGACGGCTGCGCATCGCGCGGCCGTGACGGCCTATAGGGAGGCGGCCGCGCGCAAGAGCGACCTGCAGCGGCAGGAACTCGAAAAAGACAAGACCGGCTGCTTCACGGGCGGCTATGCGGTCAATCCCGTGAACGGCGAACGGCTGCCCATCTGGATCGCCGACTACGTGCTGATGAGTTACGGGACCGGCGCGATCATGGCGGTGCCGGCCCACGACGAGCGCGACTGGCAGTTCGCCCGCACCTATCGGCTGCCGATCCGGGAAGTCATCGCCGGGGGAGACATCGCGCACGAAGCGTTCGTGGAGACGGGGCGCGGCGCCGTGATCAATTCCACCTCGCCGGACGGGTCCTTCTCGATCGACGGTCTTCTGCCCGCCGACGCGATCCCGAAGATCACCGCCTGGCTCGAGTCATCGGGCAAGGGCCGCAAGGCCGTCAACTACAAGCTGCGTGACTGGCTCTTTGCGCGGCAACGGTACTGGGGCGAGCCCTTCCCCATCGTCTGGGTGGACGGGGCGCCGAAGCCCCTGCCGGAGGAACAACTGCCGCTGCGGCTGCCGGAATCCACCACGTTCAAACCGTCCGGGAGCGGCGAGAGCCCGCTGGCCAACCTGACCGACTGGCTCGACACGAACGATCCCGCCTCGGGCAAGCCGGCGCGGCGCGAGACCAACACGATGCCCCAATGGGCCGGCTCCTGCTGGTACTACCTCCGCTTCATCGATCCCAAGAACGCCGGCGCGCTGGTAGACCCGGCCAAGGAGCGGTACTGGATGCCGGTGGACCTCTACATCGGCGGGAGCGAACATGCGGTGCTGCACCTGCTCTATGCGCGCTTCTGGCACAAGGTGCTCTACGACATCGGCGTGGTGAGCACCCCAGAGCCCTTCAAGAAACTGGTCCACCAGGGCACGGTGTTGGGGGAAGACAACCAGAAGATGTCCAAGTCGCGCGGCAACGTGGTGAACCCGGACGACATGATGGATCAGTTCGGCGCGGACGCCGTGCGCCTCTATGAAATGTTCATGGGGCCCCTGGAAGCGGCCAAGCCCTGGAGCAGCCGGGGCGGCGAGGGCATCTCGCGCTTTCTGGACCGGGTCTGGCGGGTGGCGATGGACGAGGAGGGGAAGCCGAGCCGGGCCGTCGCCGAGGCCGAGCCGACCGCCGACCAGCAGCGCCTCCTGCACCAGACGATCAAAAAGGTCACGGAGGACATCGAAGAACTGCGGTTCAACACGGCCATCGCGCAGATGATGGTCTTCACCAACGACATGACCAAGCTCGAACGACGGCCGCGGGCCCTGCTGGAACCCTTTCTCCTCTTGCTGGCCCCCTTCGCCCCGCATCTGGCCGAGGAACTGTGGGAACGGCTGGGCCGCCAGCCCAGCATCTCCAAACAGCCCTGGCCCGTCTACGATCCGGCGCTGGTCGTGAGTGAGCGATTGGAAATTCCCCTCCAGGTGAACGGCAAACTGCGGAGCAAGATCGAAGTGGCGGCGGACGCGAGCGAAGCCGAGATCCTTGCGCTGGCGCAGCAGGATCAGAAGCTGGCGGAATGGCTTCAGGGCAAACCGCCGCGCAAAGTGATCTATGTCCCCCAAAAGCTCGTGAATTTCGTGGTGTAGCAGGATGTTGAAAAAGGCCTCCAGCTTTGTTCTCGGTCACTCGAACCCCTCAACGTACTTCTTCAGTACGCCTCGGGGGCCTCGTTTCCTGCGGCCGCGCTGGCCGGCCTTTTTGAACATCGTGTTGGGAATACTGGTCATGAGCACGCTCCTCGCCGGCTGCGGCTATCAGTTTCGGGTGGAGGGGGCGGGGCCGGTCGTGGGCGGGTCGGGCAGATCGGACGGATCGGCGTCGGCCGCCAAGCCGAAGGGCCCCGCGCCCAAGCTGGCGATCGCCCCCTTCGACAATCACTCGTTCGAGCCGAACATCGAGCAGAAGTTCACCGCCTACACGCGGCACGAGTTTGCCGCCGGCGGCGGGGTGGAGGTCGTCAACGAGAAAGTGGCCGCCGATCTGTTCATGAAAGCGCAGATCGTCGGCGTCACGACCCCCTCGCTGAGCTTCAATCAGTCCGCCACATTCGAACAGCGGGTCACGGTGACGGTGAAGGCCACCGTGCAGGACTTGCGGCAGGGGAAGGAACTCTGGTCGCAACAGTCCATCGGCGCCGGCGAGTTCTTCCTGACGAACGACCTCCAGTTCAACCGCGTGCTGCAAAGCCGGGCCCTTGAGCAAGCGGGCCGACAGATTGCGGCGGAGTTGGCCACGCGATTCCTGGCCCACCTGGACCAGGAGGCCGAGAAAGCCTCGGCCTCCAAGGGGCTGCAGCCGCCCATTCATCCCGCCGCGCCTCCCGACGCGAAATAACGAACCGCGAGGCTCACGTGCGACTGTCCGACATCACGGCCACCATTGCGAAAGACGGGGCGGCCCCCCTCTATCTGGTCACCGGAGAAAAACGGGGATTCAGAAAAGACAGTTTCGAGGTGGACGATTATCTGGTGGACCAGGCCGTGGCCGCAATCAAGGGGGCGGTCCTCACCGGGAGCGCCGGAGACGAAGGCGGGGACGGCGGCACGGACGCCTTCAACTACGACCTGCTCTATGGAGACGAAACCGACGCGTCGGATATTCTGGCCAAAGCCGGGGAAGCTCCGGTCTTCGCCGCGCGCCGCCTGATCCTGATCAAGTCGGCCGACAAGCTGCCGGCGGCGGAGGGGGAAAAGCTCCTGGACTATCTGGCGGAGCCCTGCGAGACCACCGCGCTGGTCTTCGTGGCGGGCACGAAAATGGACGAGCGGCGGACGTTCACCCAGCCGCTCATGAAACGCGCC
>JBJTAZ010000047.1:0-4918 GCA_046091085.1 Nitrospiraceae bacterium | reverse complement strand
GGAGGAGGTGGCGGCGGGGCCGCTTCAGGTTCAGCGACGCGCGTTTCCTCCACCGGCGCCGGCGGCGCTTTGGCCTCCATCGACTTCTCCCGCATCTTGGGCGCTTCGACAGGAGGCGGCGCAGTGGCGGACACATCAGCTTGGTTGTCGCTCGTGGCGCAACCAGCGATCAGCAGGGTGAACAAAAAGACGGGCAGGCCCATCGAACCAACAAGAGACCTCCTCGTGTGTGTCACCCTCCACCTCATTGTCAGGTCGACCGGACTGTGCGCGAGGACAGACAGCGCATGCAGGAACCATATTTATCACAGGCACCCATGGGCCGCTAGCGGAAAGCATCTCGGGCGCTCAACGTGACCCGCGATTCGGTTCCTTGACGAGCCTGGACGATTCCCGTACCCTTGCTTTCAACTTCGGGGCGCATCTGAGGAAGAGAAGATGGCGGACGTTTCGATCATCGTGGCCGCTTCAGCGGGACTCGCCATCGGCCTGCTCCTGGGCGGCGCGCTGGCCTGGCTCTGGAGCAGCGCTCGGCTCAGAGCCGACACGCAAGCCACGCTGATCGAGGCGGCCGAGCGGACGCAACGGGCTGAAGCCTCCGTCGCGGAACTCCGTAAACAGGCAGAAGGAGAACGGGCCGACCTCGCCAGGCTCCGCGAGGATCTGGCAACTGCCCAGCAGGCCCGCGCGGCAGCGGACACCCGCAGCGAGGAGGCGCTCAAGAGCCTACAGGAGCAGAAGGCCATGCTTTCGGAAGCCCGCAGCGAAATGGCCGAGGCTTTCAAGGCCCTGTCGGGCGACGCACTCAAGACCAACAACGAAGCGTTTCTCTCCCTCGCCCGGACGTCGTTCGAGCGGCTGCACGCCGAGGCGAAAGGCGACCTGTCGCAACGCCAGCAGGCCATTGATGAAATCGTGAAGCCGCTTCAGGAGGCGCTGACGCGCTACGAAGCCCAGGTTCATCTTCTGGAACAATCGCGCCAATCCGCCTACGGAGGCCTGGACCAGCACCTGAAGAGCCTGGCCGACTCCCATCAGAAGCTCCAGCAGGAAACCGGCAACCTGGTCAAGGCCCTGCGCGCGCCGACCGTGCGCGGACGCTGGGGCGAGATCACGCTCAAGCGCGTGGCGGAACTGGCCGGGATGGTCGAACATTGCGACTTTACGCAACAGGTGAGCGTCGAGGGCGATGAGGGGCGTCTCCGCCCGGACATGGTGGTGCACCTTCCGGGCGATCGTCAGATCATCGTGGACGCCAAGGCGGTCTTGTCCGCGTATCTGGAAGCCCACGCCGCTCAAGACGAGACCCACCGACTGACTTTTTTACGGCAGCACGCGGCGCAAGTGCGGTCGCGCATGGAAGACTTGAGCGCCAAGGCGTACTGGTCGCAATTTCCCCAGGCACCGAAGTATGTCGTCCTCTTCCTTCCGGGCGAACAATATCTGGGGGCGGCGCTCGAACAGGATCCCAAGCTGATCGAAGACGGGCTGTCCCGCAGCGTCCTGATCGCCACCCCCACCACGCTGATCGCCCTGCTGCACGCCGGCGCGTACGGCTGGCGGCAGGAACAACTGAGCGAGCACGCGCAGCAGGCCGGCCAATTGGGAAAAGACTTGTATGACCGGATGGCAGTTCTGGCCGAGCATTTGGACGATATCGGACAATCGCTCGCCAAGAGCGTGCAAGCCTACAACAAGGCAGTGGGCTCGATCGAGACCCGCGTTCTGCCGGCGGCACGCAAATTCAAGGAACTGGGAATCGCGTCCGACAAAGACCTGCCCCGCCTCGAGCCGATTGATTCAGCCCCAAGACCCGCACCGTCTACAGAATGACCGACACCGTATGAAAGGAAAGGACCGCGCATGACCGAGGCGCAGCAAATGGTCGAGGAGTTTCATCGCCGGTTCGAGATCATGATCGGAGCGGCCCCGGCCCTACCCGACGAGGCCACTCGCTCGCTCCGACTCCGGCTGATCCAGGAAGAGTTCGATGAGCTGCGCGACGCGCTGAGCCGGCCGGACGTTTCCAACGTGGCCAAGGAGCTGGCGGACCTGCTGTACGTGGTATACGGCACGGCGGTGTCCTGCGGTATCGATATGGAGCCGGTCTTCCGGGAAGTCCACCGGTCGAACATGAGCAAAGTCGGAGGACACAAGCGGGCGGACGGGAAGTGGGTCAAACCTCCCGGTTATTCGCCCGCCGACCTGCAACCCATCCTGGCCGCGCAAGAGCCGGCCGACCACCCCGCGCAGCAGAGTGCGCGAAAAGAGGCCTGATGGAACCGCAGTGTCCCAACTGTCGGCAACGCTATACGCAGCGGATCCATCGGCAGGGGTGGTTCGAGCATGTCTTGAGCGTTATCTGCGTCTATCCCTTCCGCTGCCAGCTCTGCACTTGCCGCTTTCGTGCCATGGCTTGGGGACACCGTTACGCAAAAGAACATGTGGACCAGCGCCAGCTCGAGCGGTTCCCGGTCAACTGCCCGGCTCGGTTTTCCGTCAGTCAGACTCGGGGACCGGACCTGGAAGGAGACGCCACCGTGACGGATCTGTCGATGGGCGGCTGCGGGCTTGCAACCAGGTCCATGCTTGAGCCCGGCATGCTGCTGCGGTTGCAGATTCAGACCTGGGAGGACCAGCAGGCGGTCCGAGTGGCGCCCGCCGTGGTCCGGGCCGTCCGTCCACGGGTCATCGGCGTGGAGTTTCTGGACATCCCGCCGCCTGAAAAACAGCGCCTCGGCCAGTTCGTACAAAGTCTCTTTCTCATCAACCGCGGCCGACGCTGAGTAGCCCCGTCCATCTGATGAACCATGGGGGATCGGGATCGGCCCCGTTCTGAGTAGAGGGAGCTGACGCCTCGATTTCCCGCTAAGTATCGCCTCGTTTCCTCCTTTCCGTTGCTCTCCGACACCTGTTCATTCTTCCAGCGCCTTACCGGCTCAAGGACCTCGGGGTCGTGACCGATACATAAAGAGGCGATCCTGCCCGGCCGACATAGACACATGCCGGCCGGACGAATCCAATTGGTCTCCGATCTCGTATTGGAGAAGGAAAGCCGCCACTCAACCCTGACGCCAGGGAGCCCCGAGAAGGGTATTAGTAACGACCATGGGCTTACGCTGTCCAGAGTGCGAGGCAACGTCGGTGCGGCGCACCACGCGGAGGGGGCTGCTCGAGAACCTGCTGAGCACCGCCTACATCTACCCCTACCGCTGCGAGGCCTGTAGTTCCCGTTTCCACAGCCTGGAATGGGGCCGCCGCTACACGAAGGGCACGCCGGCCGGCGACCGCCGGCGGTATGAACGGTTCGAGGTTCGCTGCCCCGCCTGGTTTGCACCCATCTCGGAGCGCGAGTTGAACGGCCATGGCGAAGCAGTCCTGACGGATGTGTCTTTGGGCGGATGCGGGCTCAAAACGGATGCGCCGCTAGAGCTCGGCACGGCGCTGCGGCTGCAGATCCAAACCTGGGAAGACCAGTTGGCGATCCGGGTGGACCACGCCGTGGTGCGCTCGATCCGTCCCGGCCTCGTGGGGCTGGAGTTCGTGCAGTTTCAGCCGGGAGAAAAACAGCGGCTGGATCTGTTCGTGAAAAGCCTGCTCGCGGTCGGGCGCTGCTGACGCGGCCGGCCCCTGCGCCAAGACTATAATTTCACCAGCACGTTGTCGATCAGCCGCACGCGGCCGAGGCGAATCGCGCCCAGGAGCACGGAGGTCCCGGTGGCGCGCGGGAGCGGCTCCAACGTCTGCGGATCGCAGCAGGCCAGATAGTCCACCCTGACGCCCGGCTCCTGTTCGATCACGCGCTGCATCGCGCGGGTCACCTGCGCTCCGAAGCGGATGCCGCGTAGCATCGCCGTCCGCCCCGCCTGCAAGGCTTCGTGAAGCACCGGGGCGACCCGGCGCTGCGCGGGCGTCAGATAGCGGTTCCGCGAACTCATGGCCAGCCCGTCCGCCTCGCGCACCGTCGGGCAGACGTGGATCGTCACCCCCAGGTTCAGGTCCTCCACCAGCCGTTGCACGATCACCGACTGCTGAAAATCCTTCTGTCCGAAAAAGGTCCGGTCCGGACGGACGATCGAGAAGAGTTTCGTGACGACCGTGGCCACCCCGTCGAAATGGCCTGGACGGACGGCCCCCTCCCACCGTTGCGCCACGGCGCCGGCGGCCACCCGGATTTCGAAACCGGCTGGATACATCGCCTCCGCCGAAGGAGCGAAGAGCGCGTCCACCCCTTCGCGGCGGCAGAGCGCCGCATCATCCTTAAACGACTGAGGATAGGTGGCATAGTCCTCGCCGGGGGCGAACTGGGTCGGATTCACGAAGAGGCTGACCACGAGGGCTTCGCTGGAGAGGCGGGCCTTGCGGATGAGCGACCGGTGGCCCTCATGCAACGCGCCCATCGTGGGCACGAAGCCGATGCCAACTCCTTCGCGATGAAGCCCCCGACTCCAGGCCGTCATGGCCGTGACCGATCGGATAATGCGCATCACGCCGGCTCTCTGGTTGCTGCTGGCCCACTGCAAGCGGGACGAGCCCCGTAACGTGAGCCGGGCTGAGGGTCGAGCCGCCGCACGACCGAGGGGTCGCCGAGTTCGGCCAGCAAGGCTGTCGCAGTTTTATTCAGCAGGGGATGCAGAAGCTCCGGCTCCAGCTCGACCAACGGCTCCAGGACAAACCGCCGGAGGTGCAGACGGGGATGGGGGACGATCAAGCCGGGCTCGTGGATGACCCTGGTCCCATAGAGCAGGATGTCCAAGTCCAGCGTGCGGGGCCCGTCCCGATGGTCCGGATCGCGCCCCAGCGATTTCTCCACCTCGCGACAGACCTCCAGCAAACTCTGCGGCGTGAGGTCGGTTTCGAGGCGAACGATGCCGTTCAGAAACCAGCCAGGGCCAGGATCGTGCTCGGGTAGTGGCTC
>JBJTAZ010000046.1:0-10916 GCA_046091085.1 Nitrospiraceae bacterium | reverse complement strand
CCTTGTGGGAGCGGGTGGGCCACCTGAAACGCTACCCCCATGTCGCCCGGCTCAAGCATCTGGAAGGCAAAGTGGTCGTACGGGCGGTGATCAACGCGGAAGGACATTTGGCTCGGGCCGAAGTCGTCCAGAGTTCCGGATACACCGTGTTGGATGAAGACGCCATCGCGACCTTGCACAGGGCCTGTCCCTTGCACCTGGCCCAGCCGCTCGGCCGGACCGAGGTGGTGGTCCAGGTCCCCATCAACTATCGCCTGCAGTGAAGACCGCCGTGCCTGCCCGGATCGAACAGCGTCGGTTGTGGAAGGCGGCCCTGGTCGCCGGGGGCGTGGCGTGCCTCTGCTCCGGGACCGTCTCCGCCGGACTGGACCAGGTGGCGGATCAGGCCGCGGCGCTCAACATGAGTCGCGGGGCCGCCGGGCGCGAGATGCCTCCCTTCGTCCTCCCGTCGTTGCACGGACAGGCGGTCCGTTCCTCCGATCTGAAAGGCAAAGTGGTCGTGCTGAATTTCTGGGCCACGTGGTGCGGCCCCTGCAAGGATGAAATGCCGGCGCTGGACCGCCTTCGGAAACACTTTGACGCGCAGGATGTCGCCGTGCTGACCGTCACCACGGACGTGCAGCGGGAAGGGATCGCCGGGTTTCTCCGGGAGTTGGCTCTGTCGCTGCCCGTGCTGTTGGACGAGTCGCGCGAGGTGTCGGATGCCTTCACGGTTCGCGGGCTGCCCACGACGGTCGTGATCGACAGGGACGGCAAGCTGGTCGGCCGGGCCGTCGGGCCGAGGGCCTGGGACGGCCGGCACGCGGTGGCCCTGGTACAGACGCTGAAGGAGAGGGGGCGGTAACCGGTCATGGATGCGAGGTTGGGCGCAGCGGTGCTGTCGGTCCTCTGGCTGGCTTCGTCCGGAGCCGCCCGAGCGGAGGAGCCGCTGGTCCTGGGGGCCAAGAGGAAAGTCGTGGAGGGGCCGCAGCAGATCTCTCCCCCGGCATTACAATTCGATCGCGCGGGCGCGTTGCACGTGGCCTGGTTCGAGAAGCAGGGCGAGGTCCGAGGCCTCTATGCGTCGACGGTCGCCGAGGGGGACCAGGCGGTGCCGGAACGGGTTCAGGTCAGCCAGAAGGGGGCCGAGCCGGACGCGATGCACCAGTCGCCGGGGCTGGCCGCCGGCCCGCAGGGCGACCTCTATGCGACCTGGGCCACGCCGAAGAGCGGCGCGCCCTTCGCGGCGGACCTGCGCCTGGCCCGGTCGGCGGACGGCGGCAAAAGTTTCGGGCAGCCCCTCGTCGTGAACGACGACGGCGCGACGATCAACCATACCTTCGAACATCTGATGGCCGCTGGGAACGGGGACCTCTACCTGGCGTGGTTGGACAACCGGACCAAGGAGAAAAGCGGGGCCGGAGCCCTGTTCGCCTGTTCCCGCGACGGAGGGCGGACCGTCGAGAAGAATCTCGTCCTCGACGGCATGGCCTGTCCCTGCTGCCGTCCGATGGCGGCGGCGGCGCCGGACGGAAGCCTGTGGGTGGCTTGGCGGAAGACCTTTGAAGGCAATGTGCGGGACATCGTAGTCGCCCGTTCGACCGACCGGGGCCGGACGTTCTCGGCGCCCCTGCTCGTCCGGCGGGACGGCTGGAGCTTCGCCGCCTGTCCGCACCGGGGTCCGTCGATCGGCTTCGACCGACAGGGCCGGCTCTATGTCGGCTGGTACACGGAAGGGGCCGACGAGCAGCCGCGCATCCTTGTCGCCGTCTCCGACGATCAGGGGCAGACGTTCTCGACGCCGGTATCGTTACACGGCTTGGCGACGTCGCTGCCCGACCAGTTCCGCCTCGCCGTGCATCCGCAGGGCCTGGTCGTGGCGGTCTGGGAGGAAGTGACCGGGGTCCGCAAACGGGTGGTGATGCGGGTCTCGACCGACCGGGGGAACAGTTTCGGGCCGGTGCAGGCGTTGAGCGACGGCACCAAGGCGGAAAATCCCGCCGTGGCCCTGCACGACAACGGCTCGGTGGCCATCGGCTGGACCGAGCACGCCTGGCCGAACAATCGCATCGTGGTGCAACGGGGCACGCTGGCCCTCGCGTCGCCGACTCCAGCGCGGTAGGGACAGCGGCGCAGCGACGATATGACCATGGCATGGAAACGGACAGCAGGATCTGTTCTGGCGGCGCCGGCGCTGGCCGGGGGGCTGGCCTGCCTCTATCTCGTCCTTGCGGTGGCGGCCTCGCTGTGCGTCTTCGGCCATGTCCCGGCCGGCAGCGGATCGCACCACCATGGTCAGACCCTGTCCCACTCCCTGCTCTGCGCCTGGGCCTGCCAGGCGACCTCGGCGACGCTCGCCGTCAAGGTCGAGGTGGCGAGCGCGCCGATGCTGATCGGCCTCAGTCTCGCACTGTCCAGGTCGGCCTCTTGGCCGAACCGCACCTTCAGTCTCATCGACGCCCGCGCCCCTCCCTTGAGCTGACCTGCTTGTTTTCGTTGTACACCTGTCAATAATTGCCTCTTACCTCGAGAGGGAGGAGGCGGCCGGGTCCGTTCCGAGCGGAGGCATCGGTCCTTGCCGGAATGAGTCCCGCGTGCGTCAATCGAAGGAGCTATGACAATGAGTGGAGCCATGGACCAAGGAAGCATCCGGCGTGAATGGCGCCGGCTGGCGGTGAGTGTGGGCGTCATCGGAATGTTTGCAGCGGGCGCAACCGGTTGGGCGCAGGAGACGCCTCCATCCCAACCACCCGCGGCCCTATCGAACGAGACGGCCGGCGGCGAGATGGTCGTGCAGGCGAAGGACGTCGAGGTCAAGGGCCAGAAGATCGAAAATGTCGAAGCAGTCAAAAAAGAGCTGGAGCGGAGGCCGGGCAGCAACATCCTGATAGAAGAGCAGCAGATCAAGGAGTCCCGCATGGTGAACCTGCAGGACGTGCTGCAATTCGCGCCGGGCGTGCGGTTCCAGTCCCGGTTCGGCGCCGACGAGGGGCAGTTCCAGATTCGCGGCACCTCGCTACGGAACAACTTCCATCACCGCGGCATCAACATCATGATCAACGGGATCTTCTTCGGGGACGCGGACGGGTTCTCGGACTTCGAGTCCATCGATCTGATGGCCTACGAGCGGATCGAGGTCTACAAGGGCGCGAATGCGCTGCGCTATGGAGCGAACACGATCGGCGGCGCCATTAACTTCGTGCCGCGCACGGGCTACAACGCCTCGGAGCTGCAGACGCAGGCCTATGCCGGCAGCTACGGCCTCTACATGGGCCAGATGTCCAGCGGCAAGGTCCTGCAGCCGTTCAAGGTCGGCAACATGAATGCCGTCGCCGACTATTACCTGAGCGTCTCCGGGAACCACATGGACGGATACCAGTCCAACGGCCAGCAGTCGAGGGAGCGGATCAACGCCAACTTCGGCGTGCAGCTCGGCGAGCACCAGGAGATACGGGTCTATTTCCTCCAGGCCAACGTCGCCGAGCGGATTCCGGGTTCGCTGACTACCGACCAGTTGTTTGGGAATCCACAGCAGGCGGGCGGCCAAACCCCCGGCGCAGGCCCTGCCACCGGGAACTTCTTTGCCTGCAACCTGAACAACGAGGCCTGCAGGTACGGGCGCTATTACAACTTGCAACGCGTTGGCGTGGCCTACCGGAACGAATTCGCCGCCAACCAGTTTTTCGAGGTCATTCCTTACTTTTCCAACCAGACCGTGGACCATCCGATCTTCCAGACGCTTCGCCAGGACAACCACAACGCCGGCGGCGAGCTGCGGTACAGCAATAACAACCGGCTCCTGAACATGGATAGCCGGTTCGTCGTCGGGTTCCAACCGCGCTACGGGGACCAGCACCAGCAGCGGTACGTCAACATCAACGGGAGCATCGGCGCCCAGACCCAGGATGCCCATCTCCGCTCCACGTACTTCGGCTCCTATGCCGAAGAGCAGCTGGATGTCACCGACAGGCTTAGCCTGATCGCCAGTCTCCGATGGGATTACTCCTTCCGCCAGGGAACCTTCCAAAGTTTCTCGCCGGTGGGAGGAATCGGCCAGAATGCGTCCTCGGCCATGACCGGCACGCAACAGCCGACCGCACGCTTTAATGCGATCAACCCCAAGTTCGGGTTCGTGTACCGGACGACCGAAACCTCGCAGTTCTACTTCAACGCTAGCCGCGGATATGAAGCGCCGATCAACGTGGAGCTGACCTCGGCGTACAACTTCAATGGGACCGCCAACACCGGGTTCCTGAACCTGGACGCCCAGCGGGCCTGGCAGTTCGAACTGGGCCACCGGGGAAAGACCAAGGATGGACGGTACCAGTGGGACTTCACCGTCTACGATTTGGAAATGCAAAAAGAGATCATCACCAACGTCGTCAGCAACAACAACACGTTCATGAACGCCAACGGCACGCGGCATACCGGACTGGAGCTGGGCGGAGGAATGGTGGCGACGCGCGGGCTCTTTGTGAAAGGAACACCCGAAGAGTCCGATCAAATCAGCATGCGCGCCATGTACACCTGGTCGCACTTCGTCTTCACCGAGGACGTGTTCGGCGCCACCACGGCCGGCGGCCCGTCGAACCAGTTGATCGCCAAGAAGGGCAACTTCGTCGCCGGGGCGCCGCAACACAACATTGCCTATGAAGTGCGCTACGACCATCCCCGGGCTTGGTGGGTCGCACCGAACATCGAATATGTGCCTACCGGCATTGACGTGAACTATCTGAACACGGCCAAGGCCCCGGCCTACTTCGTGCTCAATCTGAAGGCGGGTTGGAACGTCACCGAGCATTGGCGGTTCTTTGCCGAGGGCCGGAACCTGACCGACAAGACCTACGCTGGCGCGGTGGTGGTGAACGATCCCTACCTCCGCTATGCCAACGTGGCCTGGGGGCGCAACGCCTTCGCGGGACTGGAGTACAAGTTCTAGGATCGGGCTTCGGGGCGGGGCCGCGCAGTGCGGCCCCCCGATCGGCGGCCCCCAAGCCCGAAAGCGGTTGCAGCTCTAGCGTAGATGTGGGGGCATGGAAGGGAATGTCATGATGAGGGCGGGACTCAGCGCAACGAGCGTGTTGTTGCTGACAATCGTGCATCACGTCTATGGCGCGATCATCTACAACACGCCGTGGCGCATGCACATTGCCCATGTGGCTGTGCCGGGCATCCTGGTTCTTGCCGGGGCCTTGCTGGTGTGGAAAAAACGGCGCGGCACGGCGATCGGCACGGTTGCCTTGTGGGTGTTTGTGGCCGTCAGCGCAGTCCTGCCGATCGGATGGATCGGGTTGTTCGAAGGGGGCTACAACCATGTGGTCAAGGATGCGCTGTACGTTGCCGGCGCCCCTGGGCCCGTGATGCGGCGACTGTTCCCGCCGCCGCTCTACGAGATGCCGAACAATCTCCTGTTCGAACTGACCGGCGCAGCGCAATTCCCCCTGGCTCTGTGGGCGGCCTACGAGACGAGGCGTCTGTATCGGACGGCTTGCGCGACAAACGGCCTGCCGTCTGGAAATGTGTAGCAGGCATAGGCAGCGGTCGGTAGACAAGTCATCGGGCTTGAGTCTAAATGGCCGACGTGAACGGTAAGGTGGTGCGTGAAGGAGTGTTGCCGGTGAAGCGTGCGTTGTTCCCCATGGCGGTTGTGCTGGTCGGGCTATACCTGCTGCTGGCCGGAATGGCCTCGGTCTGTCTCTTCGGCCACGGGGAGCCGCACGCCGGCGCACACCATCATCACGGCGGCCAGCCGGTCCATTCGACGCTCTGCGTCTGGGCCTGTCAGGCCAACGATGGACCGATCCAGGCGTCTACGCCACCGGCTATTCTTCTCGTCTTACTGAGCCTGGGGCTCAGCCGCTCTCTCGCGGCTCCCGGTCTGGTGTTCTTCGTCGGTTCCACTCACGCCCGCGCCCCTCCCCGCTGATCCTTTCCCTATCTGATTTGACGTTGTGACAACAAGGTGTGGCTTGCGTTCGCGCCGAGTCCGGCTTGCCCCTTCTTGGGGTGTCTGAAGCCGCGCTAGGGCGGGATGCACCTGCGCCGACCATTTGTAGCATCTGTTTGACACGAGAGCTGACAAGGGTCCGGGGTGGACTGGCCTCCTTACCCGGACCTCTACCGGGGCGCAGGCGGTCCTCCTGGCCTGCTCCCCGGCCCTATGCGATGACGTGCCGTGAACCATAATGAAAAAAAGGAGCGAAAGGATGACGCGAATGTTTTTGCCTGGAGCGGTATTGATGTTGGCCATGGTTGGGTCTGCCTCGGCTGAGGAGGCTCCCATACCTGTCGCCCGGGACAGCCAGGGGACGGGGCAGACAATCGTCCAGATCGGCGGCCGGCACTGTGAATATCACCGTGATGACGTCGAAGGCGCGCTTCGCCGGTTTGACGCGGTCCGGCAGGTCGAGTTCTTGAACAACCATGGAACCGTGCTGGTCCGATTCGAGGACGGCACGGTGCGGCCCGAACAGTTGGCGCAAGCGGTCGAGCGGGCCTTGGCCATGGGCTGGGGCTGCAAGGCCTGGGTGGAATGAAGCGGAGGAGTCATTGAGCCATCTGTGAGTGAGTGACGGCGCGGAGACGGACCCGGTTCAGGCGGTATAGCCTACCTCCCTTGGCGGGTCCTGCGGGCGGCAGCGGACCGGCTGCCGCTCGCCCCGCCGTCGGTCTGAATGGGAGGGCGAGCCATGGACAAGCCGCTGCTGCGGGTCTGGGAGGCGGCGCAAGCGCTGAACGTCAGCCGCTGGACGATCTATCGCTGGATCGAAGAAGGGCGTCTCGAGGCGACCAAGATCGGGAAAGGCAGTCTGCGCATCTTTCGAGAGTCCGTGACGGACCTGGTGGAACGGAATCGTATCGAGGAAGGGATATCGGTCGGGAACGTGAGCGGGGCCCGGGCGCGTCTGAGCGTCGGGCGTCGATAACCATGTCGTCGAATTCGGAGGTGGGCTCAGTGGCCGATAAGACGCGAGACAGGTCCGGGTGTTGTCGCACCCTTCACCCGGATCTCGCCGGGGTGGGAGGGTCGCCTCCCTCCTCCACCCCGGCCCTTCGGGGGAAGGGGAAGCGGTTGTCGCAAGGGGGCGGCGATGGGACGGCATATTTCCCAGTGGTGCTGTGTTGTGCGATCGGCCTGCTGGCGGGACTCTCTGCCCGGCCAGACGCCTATGCCCACCGCAGTCTGTCGGAGGGAGGAGGGGATTGCTCGCAGTTTCAGTTTGATGTGCCCGCCGACTTGGCGGGGGCCATGGCGAACCCGGCACGTACAGTAGTGACGCTGAGGGAGCGGACCGTCACGGATATCGTGAGTCCATCCAAGCAAGCCCTGACGGTCGTCCTGCATCGGGCCGGTCACGTTCATGGGACGGCCGGGTCGATGTCGGCGAAGTCGGAAGGAATGCTGTCGGGGGCGCATGCCGGACTCTTGTCGGTGGCGGTGCCACAAGACGGAGCCTATCGCGTGAGTGTGGCTGCGCCTCTCTGGATAAAGGTGTTCGAGGGCCAGACTCGCGTCCATTCGCAGACGTTTGAAATACAGATGGGATGCGACAGGACGTTCAAGAGTTTCACCTACCGGCTGCGGGCCGGCATGACCTATTGGGTCGAACTGTCGTCGGATCAACGAGAGATCATCCTGGCAATCACGCCGGAATGAAATCGAAGGAGGAAGCGATGAAAAGGGGCCTGATTGTGTTGTTCACTGTGGCTTGTTTCTGCGCTGGCGCGATGCTGGCGGCCGATCCGTCTCGTGCTGGGGGCCCCGACGATCATGTGAAGGAAAGCGTCAAACATGCCAAGGAAGGGATCGGTCATGCGAAAGAGGCCGTGAAACATCTGGAGGAGTCGCTCAAAGCCGGGGGAGATGCCCACGCCAAAGAGGCGCTCCAGCACGCCAAGGACGCGCTCAAGCATGCGGAGGAGTCGCTCGCTCATGCGGAGCACGGCTCGGATCAACACGCACCGGCGAAAAAATGACGTCGCAACCACGGTCCTGCAGCCACGGCGGGCCTGCTCATGCGATGGATGAGGTGGTGTGTAGCATGGGTAGGTAAGCATTGGCAGACAAGGTGAAACGAACCGGATGAGATGCCGAATCGGATCGGCAGTGAAAGGGGGACTATGCGACGAGCGCTGACGTTGCTGTTGACGGTGGGGATGTTGCTGGGAGCTGCGCCGCTGTGGGCCGAGGATGCGAGGCTCGAAAGTCTGCTCCGCACCCACTTTTTCAACAAGGAGTTCGACGGGTTCAACTATTACATGCTGGAGATTGAAGCCGACCAGTCCGGGGATGGCGGCGTCAGGGAAGTGACGGCCGTGGCCAAGGGGGAATTCCTCGGCCAGGTCCAGCGGGTGAAGGCGCTGTTTTTAATCGTGGGAGATCGGGTCGAGGGGGGACAAGTCCTCGAGAAAAACGGACTCCCCCCTTGTCTGTCTTCCGCTCCCAAGCCCGGAAAGTCCTTATAGTCATTCGGTATTGGACAACCAGAGGAGGTGGCCGATGCGTGCGAGTCTGGCGTTGGGATTGGTTGTGGCCGTGATGTTGATGACGGGCGTATCCGTCGGTCTGGCTCACCACGCAGGTGGCGTGGAGGTCGGCGACTTGGAGACGGGCGGGGTGGTCGGGCAGTCCTTCAAGGAACTGCCGGTGGATGCGGACTTGGTCGCAATCGAGGCGGGGGGGATCAAGATGTGGTACCCCTCCGTGATTATCCTGGACCTGAAAGTGAGGCCCGGTCGGCCGGTCGTGCTCAAGGTCGTGAACAAGTCGTCGGTGGAGCGCGGCTTTTTGATGACGGCGGATGGGGCGTTCGAGGCGCCCACGGTGTTGAAGGCACAGGTGGTGCTCAAACCAGGCGAAACCAAGTACATCGGTGTACCGACCAGCGACTTGCTCTATGCGACTCAGGGCAGCACGTTGATTTACAGGGACCAACTGAATCCCGGCTCGGCCGGCGGCAAGCTGCTCATGATCCGTTAGCCGTCTCGTCGTTATTCGGGACAATTGCAACGCCTCGTTCGCCGGGTCGGCGGGCGGGGCGTTGTCGCTATCGCCAATAGGGATAGGGGCGGTAGGGCCAGAACCCGGAGCGTCCGCTTGGGGCGTAGAAGTAGCCGGGCCGGGAGGTCTGGTTGTCCTGCTTCGGCCAAACCTTGAGGTGTTTGATCTCCAGCGTCGGGTAGCTATAGTCCGTTTCGTCGAGCGGCAGGCTGGTGGCGCCGGTCACTTCGCCGACGATCGTCAGTCTGGTGCCGGGTGGGATCGTGGCCGGGTCCAGGAACTCTTTCTGGATCGCCAGGAACCGGCCTTCGGAAGCCATCCGGTCCTTGCCCGGCGCCTGCGACTCTTCCAGCGGAATCTGCAACACCTCGATGCGTGTCCCCTCCTTCAGTCGTTTGGCGGTGAGGACTTCGCCGCCGACGATGATCAATCGTCCCCGGTAGGAGTCGGGCGAGTCCTTGAGCTGAGCGAAGGGGAGATCGCGGTCCACCTGCGTTTGGAGCGAGGCGGGGACGACGCCGGAGGCGGCGCACCCGGCGAGGAGCCCGAACAGGCAGCAGGCCGACAGGCGGAGGCGGAGCCACATGTTCGATATTATAACAAAGCAGGCGAGAATGCCGGCGGTTGGATTATAATACGACCCTCGTGATGCCATTGACCTGGAAAGGAGCGGCTGTATGCGGCGATATGGAGTGAGACTGGCGGTAACGGTGGCGCTTGTGGGCGCCGCACTGACCCTGGGGCCCCTGACTTCTGTCCAGGCCGGCACCGAGGCGATCAAGGGGAAATTCGAGGAGATCAAAGAAAAATCAACCCACACTCCGGGCAAGGTGAAGCTGACGGAGTTCGCGGACTTTTATTGCCCGCACTGCCATCGGTTCGAACAGGAAGCCCTCCCGATTCTGGAGAAGGAATTCGGGAAAAGTCTCGAGGTTACGATGGTCGGGTTCCCGGTCATTCCCGGCAAGCTGCCCACGGCCTTTGAAATGTACGAGCAGGCCAAGACGATGGGCAAGGGGAACGAGATGAAGCGGGTGCTCTTTCGCACCATCCACAAGGACAAGACGCATTTGCTGGATCGGGTGATCCGCGAATCGCTGATCAAGGAAGTCGGCTTGGACGTCGCAGCGTTCGAAGCGGGCCTGGCCAGCGGCAAGCCGCTGAAGGCGGTGGATCTCGGCAAGGAATGGGGCGTGAAGGTGAATGTCCAGCAGACCCCCACTGTGCTGTTGGACGGCAATATCAAAGTTGAGGCGATTGACCCGGATAATTTGCGGACCGTCATCCGCAGCATCCTGGACGCGGACAAGAAAAAGTGAACGAATGGTGACCCCCCTCTCGTTCTTGACACGTCTGCTCATGGCCGGCATGCTGGCCGGTCCGATGCTGATCGACCCGGACTGGTCCTGGGCGGCGACCAAGAATGCGCCGGCCAAGCCGGCTGCGTCGGATCTGCAGGCGCAAATCCGCGGCGCGGCGGCACAGGTCAAACCGGCCATCGTGAACATCGCGGCAACCGTGCTCGTCCGTGACCAGGCCCTCAGCGACGAGGGCCTGCCGTTCGGCCTGTTCCCGGAAGGGCCGCCCCGCCGCCAGTATGGCCAGGGGTCCGGTGTGATCGTCTCCGAGGACGGCTACATCATCACGAACAACCATGTGGTGGCGGAGGCGACCGAGGTGGAGGTGCTGCTGGCGGACCGGCGTCAATACAAGGGACGCGTGGTTGCCACCGATTCCAAGACCGACGTGGCGGTCGTCAAGATCGAAGCGAGCGGTCTGCCTGCCGTCGCTTGGGGGGACTCCAGCCTGTTGGCCGTGGGCGATTTCGTGCTGGCCGTCGGCAATCCCATGGGGCTCAACCAGACCGTGACGTTCGGCATCGTGAGCGCGGTCGGGCGCGCGGACGTGGGCGTGGCCGACTACGAAGATTTTATCC